>JAJQEC010000096.1 GCA_021201815.1 Candidatus Azobacteroides sp.
ATTCAGATAATTATTTTAAAAGAAAAAAATTTTCAAAAAACAAGTCCAAAAATACAAATTCCTTCCCGGAAATTCTACTAAAGTTGAATAATTTCATAGAATAAAGTTTTAAGTCAATAAAATATAAAAAAAATTTACAGGTTAAATTCAGGGATGAACGAGCGTCCCTATCTTTTCTCCCGACACTACTTTTTTCAAATTTCCTACCGTATCCATATCGAATACAATAATCGGAAGATGATTCTCTTTACACATAGTCGTAGCCGTCAGGTCCATAACCTTCAGATTCTTATTATAAATTTCATCGTAAGTAATTTCGTCGAACTTAACAGCCGTCGGGTCTTTTTCCGGGTCTGCCGTATAAATACCATCTACCCGTGTTCCTTTCAGCATCACATCCGCTTCGATCTCTATGCCTCGTAAAGAAGAACCTGTGTCCGTAGTAAAAAACGGGTTGCCCGTTCCTCCGGATAAAATGGCTACTTCCCCTTTTTCCATAGCCTCAATAGCTTTCCATTTGCTGTAAAACTCCCCGATCGGTTCCATTCTGATTGCCGTGAGTACTCTTGACTTTACTCCGGCTGCTGTTAACGCGGAACTTAACGCCAGGCTGTTAATAACAGTGGCAAGCATTCCCATCTGATCTCCTTTTACCCGGTCAAACCCTTTGGAAGCTCCGCTCAGACCCCGGAAAATGTTTCCTCCACCAATGACAATACCGACTTCTACTCCTAAGCCTACAATTTCTCCAATCTGTTCCGCATACTCCTGTAATCTTTGAGAATCGATTCCGTACTGCTGAGTACCCATTAAAGATTCTCCGCTGAGTTTTAGTAAAATTCTTTTGTATTTTATCATCGGTGTTTTATCATTTAAAGAGGTACAAAAATAGACTTTTTATCCTAAAAAAAAGTTTTTCTCTTCTATTATTTATAATTATTCAGTAATTATTTATTTACTGAAAGTTAAATAAGTAGTTTGAAAAGAGGGATATCGCCTTTAAATTTAACCCTCAGAAAGTAATTTGAAAATAAATACGCGCCAACTTTCAGATTTTTACTAACTTTGAGCCCGAAATTTTAAACATTCGACTTACTATAATTGTTAAAAAGTCCTCATATTAACTATTGAAAGATGCATAAAAACATAGTGATCGTTGAGTCACCCTCCAAAGCAAAAACCATTGAAAAATTTCTGGGCAAAGATTTCAAGGTGCTTTCCAGTTACGGACATATCCGTGACTTGAAAAAGAAAGACTTTGGAGTAGATCTCGAACATAATTATAAACCCATTTATGAAGTCCCCGCCGATAAGAAAAATGTCGTGTCGGAACTTAAAAAAGAATCAAAAGCAGCAGAAACTGTCTGGCTGGCTTCCGATGAGGACCGGGAAGGAGAAGCGATTGCCTGGCATTTATCAGAAGTACTCGGATTAAAAGAAGAAAGAACAAAACGAATCGTTTTTCACGAAATAACAAAACCCGCTATTCTTAACGCAATTGAAAACCCACGGAAGGTAAATAAAGACCTCGTGGATGCACAGCAGGCAAGAAGGGTATTGGATCGTATTGTCGGGTTTGAACTTTCCCCGATTCTTTGGCGGAAAGTGAAACCTGCCTTATCTGCAGGAAGGGTTCAATCGGTTTCCGTACGACTAATTGTGGAAAGAGAACGGGAAATAATGGCTTTTCAGTCCGAAGCGACTTATCGCATAAATGCGATATTTACTGTCATCGGAAGAGATGGAGAACCGGTGGAACTGAAAACCGAACTCAACCGCCGCATCAAAACAAAAGAAGAAGCACTGGCATTGCTGGAAAAATGTAAATCGGCTGATTTTACCATTGAAAGCATTGTTACCAAACCGGCTAAAAAATCTCCGGCTGCTCCTTTTACTACTTCTACCTTGCAGCAGGAAGCATCCCGCAAACTGGGATTTTCTGTAGCGCAGACAATGATGGTTGCTCAACGGTTGTATGAATCAGGGTTAATAACCTACATGCGTACGGACTCTGTAAATCTTTCCGACCTGGCTTTAAATACTGCGAAACAGGAAATTCTTACCTCATTCGGAGAAGATTACCTGAAAATCCGCCGTTTCCAGACAAAAGCCAAAGGTGCCCAGGAAGCACACGAAGCAATTCGTCCTACCTATATAAGCAATCATGTCGCAGGAAGTTCCGCACAGGAAAAACGATTGTATGAACTTATCTGGAAAAGAACCATTGCTTCCCAGATGAGCGATGCCCAACTGGAAAAAACAACAGCAACCATAGCCATTTCCAATCATCCGGATAAATTCATCGCAGAAGGAGAAGTCCTCAAATTCGACGGATTCCTGAAAGTATATTTGGAATCCAATGACGATGAACAGGAAGCAACAGAAGATAACGATCGCCTACTACCTCCCTTACAGGTAAACCAGAAACTGGATATGAAAGAAGTACAGGCAATGGAGAGATTCTCTCAGAGACCGCCTCGTTATACGGAAGCCAGTCTGGTGAGAAAACTGGAAGAACTGGGAATCGGAAGACCTTCTACCTACGCACCTACTATTTCTACTATTCAGCAACGGGAATATGTAGAAAAAGGAGATCGTCCGGGAGAGGAACGCAAATATAATCTGCTTACCCTTAGAAAAGGAACCATATCTGATGTTACCAAGGCCGAAATATTCGGTACCGAAAAAGCAAAATTATTTCCTACTAATATAGGAATGGTTGTAAATGATTTCCTTCTCGATTATTTCCCGGATATCTTGGACTATAATTTTACCGCAAGTGTAGAAAAAGAGTTCGACCATATTGCAGAAGGGAAACTGGAATGGACAAAAGCCATAGACAAATTCTATAAAGTTTTCCATCCGACCGTGGAAGAAACCATGGCAATGAAAACCGAAACAAGAGTAGGAGAGAGGATTTTAGGAATCGATCCGAAAACCGAAAAACAGGTCTCGGTTAAGATCGGTCGGTTTGGCCTGGTAGTACAAATGGGCATGACTGAGGATGAAGAAAAACCCACCTTTGCTTCCTTACGGAAAAACCAGTTGATGGAAACCATTACTTTGGAAGAAGCATTGGAATTATTCAAATTGCCCCGTACAGTAGGAGAATACGAAGATAAAACCATTGTGGCAGCTATCGGACGTTTCGGTCCGTACATCCGGCACGATGGAAAGTTCGTTTCAATTCCGAAAGGGACCGATCCGCTCGATATCACACAGGAAGAAGCCATTGAACTCATAGAGAAAAAAAGAGAACAGGAACGGAACAAACACATCAAAACATTCGCCGAAGAACCGGAACTTGAAATACTGAACGGCCGGTACGGCCCCTATATTGCGTACAAAGGTTCAAACTATAAAATTCCGAAAACACAGAAACCGGAAGAACTCACTTACGAGCAGACCATGGAGCTGATTAAAAAAGCCGGAGAGGCCCCCGCTAAAAAGACAAGGAAGAAACCCTCAGCCGGAACAGCAAGAACAAAAACAAAAAAGAAATAACAAGCGCTTAGTAGATACATGTCTAAATTTAACCTGACGCACCTTCTTATCGTTGTCCTTAGTATAAGCACAGCATATGCCCAGCAGAATCCGAAGAAGGATCCTCCCAAACTGGTAGTTTCAATTACAATTGACCAGCTACGGAGTGATTACCTCTGGCAGTTGATGGAAGGGTATGGTGAAAAAGGTTTTAAACGTTTATTGCGGGAAGGACTGGTATATGGCGATGTGAAATTCGAGTTTCCCACAGTTTCCAGGGCAGCAGGTACCGCTACCCTGTTTACCGGAACCCAGCCCTTTTACCACGGAATTATTGCCGACAATGTATATGATCCCAAACAGAAAAAGGAAATTCCGGCCCTCTATGATCCGGCTTTTATGGGAAACTTTACTTCGGAAACACTTTCTCCCGGTAAACTCCAGGCCTCTACTTTTGCCGACGAACTTAAAATTGCTACTTCAGGTAGAAGCGAAATATATGCCATCGCACCCGATAATCAGGTCGCACTTATCTCTGCCGGACATGTCGCAAACGGTGCATTCTGGATTGACGACCTGAACGGAAGATGGGCCACAACTACCTTTTATAAAGATGTACCATGGTATGTGGACAGGTATAATACACAGGACGGATTACCTTCCAGAATTAGGTCCATGAGTTGGAAGAACCTGAAAGATCCCTCTTTTTATACCTTATTTCCTTATATCATTAATCATAATTCCGGTTTTCAGTACACGTACAATAATTACAAAGCCATTAAAACAAGTGCCCTCGTCAACGAAGAAGTCACAAAATTAGCAGAGCGGTTTTTCGAATACAGTTCCTTAGGAAAAAAAGACATCCCTGATTTTCTGGCCCTTTCTTATTTTGCCGGAATCCCTGATGGCAGCAATGTGCAGGAATATGCCGTAGAGCTTCAGGATACTTATTTCCGACTGGATGGAGAACTTGAAAAGCTTCTGGAACTCATTGATAAAAAAATAGGCCTCCGCAATACAGTAATTATTCTTACTTCTACCGGTTATTTCTCCGGCAATGAAGACCGGGAGTTCATAAACATCCGGTTCGGTGAATTTTTCCCAAAAAGAGCCGTGGCACTTCTGAATATGTATCTCATGGCTATTTACGGCCAGGGGAACTGGGTAGAAACTTACTACGATAAACAGCTTTTCCTCAATAAAAAGCTCATCGAAGAAAAACAAATTCCCCTGGAAGAAATCCAACGCAAATCAGCTGACTTCCTTGTGGACCTTAGTGGAGTACAGGATGTATACACTGCTTATGATCTTTATCACTCCCGTGGAAACGAACAACTCAATTACATACGGAACGGATACCACCGCGAAAACTCCGGAGATTTATTGCTGGAAATAAAAGCAGGATGGAAAATTATGGACGAAGAAGCCGGTACCGGTACAGAAAGTGTACGGAAAGCACACGTGATGACTCCCGTTATTTTCTTTGCTCCCGATATTCCTGCCCGGATAATCAAACCATCCGTCCGTGCTACTCAGATCGCTCCTTCTATTTGCCATATCCTGCGGATTCGTCCACCAAATGGCGCCTTTGATGAAGTTTTAACGGAATTAAAATAAAAAATTTTTCATTCATTTTAATAGTTTTTCCGTCCCGGGGAAAGAAAAGGAAAGGAAAAACCAGGCAAAGATTTTCAAAATTCCGGATTATATAATGTATTTTTGTAAAAACTTCAAAAATAATAACCTAAGTTTGTTTTAAATAAACATAAAATATATATAATAACAGCTCAGAATCACCCTGTGGCATAGGTTTTGATACATTATTACTAACAGAAAGAAAATAATAAACATACATATATGGCATTCAACGATTTTTTAAAAAAATTATTCGGGAATAAATCCCAGCGGGATTTAAAAGAAATTAATCCCTATCTGGATAGAATCCTGGCAGCTTATCCTGAGATTGAACAATTAAGCAATGATGAATTACGTCAACGCACAGAAGACATCAAACAACGGATTCAGGATTATGTAAAAGAAGATAAAGCCAAAGTAGAAGAACTAAAGGCTAAAATCGAAACCCTGGAGCTGGAAGACCGGGAAGAAGTATGGGCGGAAATTGATAAGATTGAAAAACATATCACCGAGCAGTACGAAAAAGTACTGGATGAAGTATTGCCGGAAGTCTTTTCCATTGTAAAAGATACCGCTCGCCGTTTTGCACAAAACGAAGAGATTGTGGTGACAGCAACGGATTTTGACCGTTCGCTCGCTGCAGAAAAAGATTTTGTACGAATAGAAGGTGACAAAGCCATTTATAAAAATAAATGGACGGCCGGGGGAAATGAAGTATCATGGGACATGATTCATTACGATGTCCAGTTAATCGGTGGTTCCGTATTACATAAAGGAAAGATTGCAGAAATGGCAACCGGAGAAGGAAAGACACTGGTAGCAACTTTACCGGTATTCCTCAATGCCCTTACCCGTAACGGAGTACATGTCGTAACCGTCAATGATTACCTTTCCAAACGTGACTCCGAATGGATGGGACCTTTATATATGTTCCACGGATTATCCGTAGATTGTATCGATAAACACCAGCCTAACTCCGAAGAAAGACGGAAAGCATACAATGCCGATATTACATTCGGTACCAATAACGAATTCGGGTTCGACTACCTGAGGGACAACATGGCAATCAGCCCCAAAGACCTCGTACAGCGCAAACACAATTACGCCATTGTCGATGAGGTCGACTCCGTATTAATCGATGATGCCCGTACACCATTGATTATTTCCGGTCCCGTGCCGAAAGGGGATGACCAACTGTTTGTAGAACTACGTCCCAAAGTAGAAAAGCTGGTAAACGCACAGAAAGCATTAACCACAAAGCTACTGGCGGATGCAAAATCAAAAATGAATTCCGATAATCCCGAATTACAAAAAGAAGGAGCCGTCCTCCTGCTTCGCACATATAAAGGATTACCCAAAAGCAAACCCCTTATTAAGTTCCTCAGTGAACACGGAATCAGGACCACATTGATTAAAACCGAAGAAGTGTATATGGAAAATAACATGCGAAGAATGCATGAAATTACCGATGACCTGTTCTTCGTAATCGATGAAAAGCACAATAGTATTGAACTTACCGACAAAGGAATTGACTTAATTACAGGGGATTCCGACGATCCGCAGTTCTTCGTATTGCCTGATATCAGTGCGGATTTATCCGAATTGGAAAACATGGGCTTATCGGACGAAGAAAAAGCGGCTAAAAAAGAGGAAATGATGCAGAATTACGCCGTTAAATCCGAACGGGTACATACCATCAATCAGCTCCTCAAAGCATATACATTGTTTAAAAAAGACGATGAATACGTAGTAATAGACAACAAAGTAAAAATTGTCGATGAGCAGACCGGACGTATTATGGAAGGTCGTCGCTACTCGGATGGCTTACATCAGGCAATCGAAGCAAAAGAACGGGTTACCGTAGAAGCAGCAACTCAAACCTTCGCAACGATTACACTGCAGAATTACTTCCGTATGTATAATAAACTCGCCGGGATGACCGGTACGGCAGAAACGGAAGCCGGTGAACTATGGGATATCTACAAACTGGATGTCGTAGTAATCCCGACCAACTGCCCCATTCAGCGGAATGACATGGAAGACCGTATCTACCGCACAAAAAGGGAAAAATACAAAGCAGTAATCGAAGAAATAGAAGCACTGGTAAATGCAGGACGTCCCGTACTGGTAGGTACCACCTCTGTAGAGATTTCCGAAATGTTAAGCAAGATGCTTACCATGCGGAAAATCAAACACAATGTATTAAATGCCAAACTCCACCAGCGCGAAGCGGACATCGTGGCGCAGGCAGGACAGCCAGGAACAGTGACCATCGCTACCAATATGGCAGGACGTGGTACCGACATCAAACTGACCCCGGAAGTAAAAGAAGCCGGTGGATTAGCAATTATCGGTACGGAACGGCACGAATCAAGACGGGTCGACCGCCAGTTGCGTGGACGTGCCGGTCGGCAGGGTGACCCCGGTTCTTCCGTATTCTACGTATCGCTCGAAGATGAACTCATGCGTCTTTTCGGCTCCGAAAGAATCACCAAAGTAATGGATAAAATGGGATTCGAAGAAGGAGAAATGCTGCAGCACTCCATGCTGTCAAATTCTATCGAAAGGGCACAGAAAAAAGTCGAAGAAAATAACTTCGGTATTCGTAAAAGATTGCTGGAATACGACGACGTAATGAACAAACAACGCCAGGTAATCTACACCAAGCGCCGTCATGCCCTTATGGGTGAACGCATCGGAATCGATATCCTGAATATGATCTACGATACTTCCAAAAACCTTGTCGAAGAATATGCTCAGGCAGAAGATTATGAAGGACTGAAAATGGAACTCCTCCGCACCATGGCACTGGAAATACCATTTTCGGAAAAAGAGCTAAAAGGAAATACCGAAAAACTAATTGACAAAGTATTCGATACGGCACTGGAAAACTTTAAAAGAAAAACCGACCGTCTGGCAGAAGTAGCAAATCCGGTTATCCGTCAGGTATATGAAAATCAGGGATCCGTATACAAAAACATTGTCATTCCCATCACGGATGGAAAGCGCATGTATCACATCACCTGTAACCTCGAAGAAGCCTACAACTCCGGTTCCAGAGAAGTAGTAAGGTCCTTCGAGAAATCCATTATGCTTCACACCATTGACGAAAGTTGGAAAGAAAACCTCAGGGAACTCGACGAACTCCGTCAATCCGTACAGAATGCCAGTTACGAACAGAAAGACCCGTTGTTGATTTACAAACTCGAATCCTATAATCTGTTCGAGAAAATGGTGAACACAATCAACCGGAAAACTGTTTCTATCTTAATGCGCGGACAGATCCCTGTACAGGATCCCAGCCAGGTAAAACAGTCGGCCCCTGAAAGCAGACAGGATTACAGTAGATACAAAACCCGGAAAGACAGCCTGGATAATGCGGGAGGAGCCCAGAACAATGGGCAACAACGTCCCCAGAGAGTAGAACCGGTAAAAGCCGGTCCGAAGATCGGAAGAAACGATCCTTGTCCATGCGGTAGCGGGAAAAAATACAAAAACTGTCATGGAGCCTCCGTGCAGGCATAAGTTAAAATAAAATAAGACTTTATTCAGAACCTGTTACTATCTTCCGTAGAAGATGCTAACAGGTTCTCATAAATCGGATAAATAAATTGTAACATGGGAAAAGTTTTAATCATTGGAGCCGGTGGAGTAGGAAGAGTCGTCGCTTTCAAAGTCGCTCAGAACCCGGACGTATTTAACGAAATAACACTGGCGAGCCGCACAAAATCCAAATGCGACGAAATCGCACAGGCAGTAGGCGGAAACAAAATCAAAACAGCAAGAGTAGATGCGGATAATGTTCCGGAGCTGGTAGAATTACTAAAAGCCGAGAAGCCGGATCTCGTTATCAATGTCGCACTTCCCTATCAGGACCTGACCATTATGGACGCCTGCCTCGAATGTGGCGTAAATTACCTCGACACGGCAAATTATGAACCCCTGGAAGAAGCCAAATTCGAATACAAATGGCAGTGGGCCTATCAGGATAAATTCAGGAATGCAGGGCTAACCGCCATCCTAGGATGTGGATTTGACCCGGGTGTAACCGGAGTTTTTACCGCTTACGCCGCAAAACATTACTTTGATGAAATACAGTACCTGGATATCGTCGACTGTAATGCCGGTGACCATGGAAAAGCTTTTGCTACCAATTTCAATCCCGAAATCAATATCCGTGAAGTAACCCAGAAAGGAAAATACTGGGAAAACGGACAATGGGTATATACCGAACCCCATGAAATCCACAAAGGACTGCATTATCCCAACATCGGAGAAAAAGAATCCTATCTGATTTACCACGAAGAACTGGAATCCCTGGTGAAAAATTTCCCCTCTCTTAAACGCGCACGCTTCTGGATGACCTTCGGACAGGAATACCTTACCCACTTACGGGTAATACAGAATATCGGAATGGCACGAATCGACCCGGTGAACTACAACGGAGTAGAAATCGTTCCCATCCAGTTCCTAAAAGCAGTTCTTCCTAATCCCGGTGAACTGGGCGAAAACTATACCGGTGAAACATCCATCGGCTGCCGCATACGAGGAATAAAAGACGGAAAAGAACGTACATATTACATCTATAATAACTGTAGCCACGAAGCAGCCTACAAAGAAACAGGCGCACAGGGAGTAAGTTATACAACCGGCGTACCTGCCATGATAGGCGCCATGATGTTCCTCAAAAACAAATGGCGTAAACCCGGAGTATTCAATGTCGAAGAATTTAATCCGGATCCCTTCATGGAGCAGTTAAACAAACAGGGACTTCCCTGGCATGAACTATTTGATGTAGATCTGGAATTATAATAGCATACAAAAGATGAAATACCTGACAACTCTTCCCTTCTTTGAAGGGAAGTACCTTTTGGCACCGCCAAAAGGGGAAGGGTTAACCCACGGCTTATATACCTTAGCAGTAGGGGTTGCACAAATAATAAAACAGAAGGGTTTCTCCATGGCTTATACACCCGAATAGCAGGGATTTCACAAATAATAAAACAGAAAGGGTGTCTCAACTATTTTGAGATACCCTGTTTTTTAAGTAGGGAATAAGAAGAGGATTACTACCAAACCCCACCCCTTTGACGAAGTCAAAGGTACTCCCCTCGTACGTTTGCATGA
>JAJQEC010000122.1:0-46119 GCA_021201815.1 Candidatus Azobacteroides sp.
CATGCAAACGTACGAGGGGAGTCCCTTTTGGCTTCGCCAAAAGGGGTGGGGTTTGGTAATACCAATTTCTTTCCTGGCATAGCCAAAAGGGGTGGGGTTTAGTAGTAACCATTATCTTCTTCGCTCCGCCAAAAAATCGCTTTCTCAGCCGTGGGTTAACCCTTCCCCCTTTTCGTAGAAAAGGGGACTTCCCTTCAAGGAAGGGAAGAGTGGCAGGTTCCCTGAAAAAACACCGCAAATACTTGACTTCCGCCTGAAAAAGCAGTATCTTTGAAATGCTGGGGACAGGGTATCAGCCAACTTATCCGCTTTGGTATAAAAAGCCCTGATGGCCTTTATCACTGCCTCCGCATTATCCGGTCAGCTCTTTTACCGGAACATCTTTTCTCTCCCGGTTAGGATTTCATCGTCCAACCAACGGCAAACGTTCGCCCAACGAACGATAAACGAACGTTCAAGCGACGGTAAACGAACGCCCAACGTAGGTTGAACGCTCAGGTTGCCCTTTCGATTACACGACATCGACCTATCGTTTCCATGACATTATCCGGTCATTTATACAACAATGACCAGTTGTTTATACGACTTTAGCCGGCCTTTTTGAAATTTTGCCTTAGTCGAAATTCTAAACATAGTAGGAATACTTCGGTTATAGAAAAAAGTATCACCCCTCTCTTCCCTTCCATGAAGGGAAGTATCTTTTGGCTTCGCCAAAAGGGGAAGGGTTAACCCACGGTTGAAAAAGCAAAACAAAAAAGCAATAAGATTTATCTATAGAAACTAGCCGGAATCGGCATACGGAAACGTTACTCTTTAGTAAATCGTTTTTACTTCCTGTAAGGAATTTTGTTCCTGCGCCAAAGGGTGAAAGTGAAAAAAACAACCGGCAGAAGTAGTATGTGTTTGTTTTTACTTTTGCCGGTTATATATTTTATTTTATCATATTTCTGCTGATTGTATGGCTAAGCATTTTTCAGAGAAAAAAGGTCTTAAAAGATAACATTACATGCCAAAGCTTAATTTTTCTATATAGTTGAAGATCGGACTGATTAATCCGACAATCAGAATACCTATTACACAAATAACCAGTGAAAGACGGTTGTATGCATCTGTTTTAAATGTGCCGATCGGTTCTTCGCTTTTATTAATAAACATTGCTTTTATCGGTAACAAATAATAATACAGAGAAATAATCGTATTTAATAAAGCAATGAAAACAATCACGTAATGACCTTGTTCCGCTGCTGCAAAGAAAATGAAAAACTTGCTGAAAAATCCTACAAAGAAAGGAATTCCTCCTAAGGAGAAAAGAGACAACATAAGTGTTAAACTTAGCTTGGGATTTGTCTGGTATAATCCGTTGTAGTCGGAGATATTTAATTTTCCTGTTTTAGCCTCTATGGCTGAAATTACTCCGAATGCTGCAAAGTTGGAGAATAAATAAGCCAGGATATAGAACACAATAGTTGCCATTCCCATCTGGGTTCCTGCCAACACACCTAATATAATGTATCCTGCCTGGGAGATAGAGGAAAAAGCAAGAAAGCGTTTGAGATTATTCTGACGAATTGCAAACAGGTTTCCTACGGTAATGGTGATGACAATGATCCAGTTGAAAATATGCATCCATTCTACAGCCAGATTTGAAAATACCTTAAACATCAGTATGCATAGTACAAATGCTGCCGAACCTTTGGATATTACGGATAAGTAAGCCGTAACAGGTGTGGGTGCTCCTTCGTAAACATCTGCGGTCCATAGATGAAAAGGCACAAGAGAAATTTTAAAAAACATACCGGCAAGGAAAAATACCATTCCCAGTAATACCATGGAATTTGTTGCTGTCAGGAGAGGAGCTATTTCTGTGAAATACATAGCCCCTGTAGCTCCGTACAACATAGAAATACCATACAACATAATTCCGGATGAAAATGCTGCTGTAAGAATATATTTTGCTCCTGCTTCTGCCGAGTGATGCTTGTATTTGTCGAAAGCAACCAGAGTAGCCAAAGGAATAGAAGCCGTTTCCAGTCCGATATAAAAAATAAGGAAATGTCCGGAAGATATCATCAGGTACATTCCGAATAAAGTAAACATGGTGATAATAAAGAATTCTCCGCGTTTGAATACCGTATCTTCCGCTTTCAACCATGCATTGGTCTGAAGGAACATAAGAAGAACACCTATATTCAGGATATTTTTAACGAGAATATGTATTCCATCTGTCACATACATTCCTTCGAATACGGTTCCGGTAGCGGCCGGGAAGAATCCGTATGCCGTGTGCAGAGCAAACAATAGACAGGCTACAGGTTGGAAATATTGTCTGGTCTTTGCCGATGCGAACAAATCATATATCAGGAGAATGACGAATACCACTACCAATGATATTTCGTGCCGCATCAATAAAAAATTACTTAAATCCATTTTTCTGAAAATTAAGAAAAAGTCTTATTTATTTTTATAAAGTAATGTCTGTCTTATTTGGTTTACAGGAATAAGACCCCTCGTTTGAAAGCAAGGAAACTTTCCCGTATCAAGTCATTCAGCCAGAACGGTGCAATTCCTATACCAGCGATACATATAATCAGTACAACCAACGGTATTTTTTCATACCAGGTTGCGTCTGTCAGTGCAAGGTGTTTTTTATTTTGTACTTCGCCATAAAGTATCTTTCCTACTACTCTCAGGATATATACCGCAGTAATTACAATAGAGGAACATGCCATAATGGTTAATGCTCTGCGGAAGGTGCTGGCGCCTTTTTGGAACGCACCGAAGAAAATAGACATTTCGGAAACGAAACCACTCAATCCGGGTAATCCGAGTGAAGCCAAACCGGCAATTACATAGCAGACCGAGAGGAAGGGCATGACCTTCATTAAGCCGGATAATTCCCTAATATCCCTGGTATGTGTTCTTCCGTATATCATTCCGATCAGGGCAAAGAAAAGAGCGGTCATCAATCCATGAGATAACATTTGAAGGACTGCACCGGTCATAGCCGTTTGTGTCAGGAATAAAATAGCAAATAATACCAGGCCGCAATGGCTGACAGAGGAATAGGCATTAATATATTTGAGATCGGTCTGAACAACTGCACTGAAAGCTCCGTACAATACACTGATGGTGGTAAGAATAACAAAAATCCATCCCAATTCATGAGCTGCTTCCGGCAACAGGTAAATAGCTATTCTAAAACATCCATAACCTCCTAATTTCATTAATACTCCTGCATGAAGCATGGATACTGCCGTAGGTGCTGAAGCGTGACCGTCCGGAGACCATGTGTGGAAGGGAAATAAAGCACCCAGTACTCCGAATCCCAGGAAAACGACAGGAAATAACCAGAGCTGTGCTTCTACCGGCACATAATGATTGGCAATTTCCAGAATATTCATGGTCAGTTGTCCTCCTTCCGGAGCAGAATGGAAATAAATACCGAGAATGCCGATTAAAATAAAGGCCGAGCCCCCCATAAGCATTAATGTCAGCTTCATGGCAGAGTATTCCTTGCGGCCGCTTCCCCATATTCCGATCAGTAAATACATGGGAATAAGGGCAATTTCGTAAAACATAAACATGGTAAACATGTCTACCGATATAAAGAACCCGAATACTCCTACGGAAAGCAGGAGGTACCAGAGGAAAAATTCTTTTGTCAACGGCTGCATGTTCCATGAGGCAAATACTCCGGTGAAAACAATAACCGCCGAAAGCAGAATCATTGCTACCGAAATACCGTCAACCCCTACTGCGTAACAGATATTCATAGGTGCAAACCAAACAGTACTTGCAGTAAATAACATGTCACTGGTATTTCCCGCATTTCTTTCTGCCATAAACAGGAAAACCAGAGCGATGGCTCCAGCCAGAAGAACAGACGAGCCGGTTACCATAACGGTCCGGATTTGGTTCATATTCCGGCACGGTACCAGAAATACCATCATGAGGAGTGGAATGAGGACAAATAACGATAGAAAATTCATATCAAATCTGCTTATTTTTTTGACGGCACAAAGGTAAAAATTTACCTTAGAATGCAAACTCCTTTTTCCTTTAAATTCTATATTTTTTCAAAACATTTTTTCTCTTAAAGTGTTATTTGCAGAATAGACGGGAATTAATTACTTTCGTATCCTTTTTCGGGAAATGTTAAATATACACAGTTGAATTTAAATAATTAATTGATTATGCTTCAAAGAGTACAAACGTTATATTTGTTAGGGGCGATTGTCTGCCTGATGCTGGCTTTTGTTTTCCCTTTTTTTCAGATGGAGTCGTCTGTGTCCGGATTTGATATTATTCAGAATATTCGTGCCGGCAATGATCCTGTTTTAGCAGGTGTATTAGGTGTCGGAATTTTATTGAGTATAATTACTCTCTTTCTTTTTAAGAACAGAAATTTACAGGTGAAGTTACTGTGGTTGGTCAATTTGTTGATCCTGGCATTTTATGGATTGGCAAGTGCTTTTTATTTTTTTACTTTTTCTCCCTTTGTATTGGAAAATGTGAAGATAGGAGTTGTATTTCCGATTATTACTTTTATCCTGAATTTATTGGCTATCCGGTTTATCAAAAAAGATGAAGCGTTAATAAAGTCGTTGAACCGAATAAGATAATTTCGTTATATAATAAGTGAAAAAATCCGTCAATGAACTCTTATTGACGGATTTTTCGTTTTAAATTATTTTTTTGAGCGCTTTATAAAGATTTTACCGGAATATAGATATCTATCATAGCTTTCTTTTCAGGATGAGCGGTGTAGTCATTGTAGTATACTTCATACTTACATTTATCACTTTTTCGGATTCACTTTCTGTAACCCTCTGTCTATTCATATTTTCTTGCTAAATGCCAGTTAAATACCAATTGGGAGAAATTGCCAAGGATAGCCTGAGTTGATAAAAAATATCCGGTATTATTAGAATGGTACCGGATATTTTATATTTATAAATAACTAAGTGTTCATTACTTTATATATCTTCATTCGTTTTCTCCGAATTTCTCAATGGCTTTTTTTCTTTCAAATTTCAATAAATAAGTATCGGGTTTTTGAAGATGCCAGGCAACAGGAAATAGTTCCATATTTTCCTGAATCGCCGAATAAAGATAGCGTGGAGTGGATCCATATCCGAGTTGTTCCAGGATAACATAATCTACATTCTTTTTGATAAGGTCTTTAATTACTTCATTCGGGTCTGTGCTGTAGAGATAGTTGGTTGCATAGATCTTTGGAGCATAATAGCCGAATAATTCGGGTTTCCGACAACAGCATATTGTTCCTTCCGGAAGCTGCTTCTGCATTTCCCTTGCAATGGCAAAATAATTTTCGTACGCATTCGGATAGGGTTCTTTTGCCCTTTCGGCTTCGGCTTTTACCGGCGAGATCATCATAAAGGCTAATAGCAACAAGCTATAGGGTAGGGAATAGGAAAATTTGCTTTCTTTTTTTACTACCCACTTTCTTATCAAACAATATAACCCGATGTAAAAACCGGCAAATAATAATGGAATAAGGGGAATAATATAACGGCTTTCATTTCCGGTAGTGCCGATGATAACCATGATAATGCTTCCGATCAAATAAGCAATTACTCCCCATCTGATCGTCTGTAAACGCCAGGCTCCGTAAAAAATAACTGCCAAGAGTAATATTCCGATTAAAATACCTCCTGTTCCGGATGGATTTGCATAATCTATATTCCAGAAAGGAAATAATACATCTTTGCAGCCTTTGATAATGGCTTCGTCGAAATTTTTAGCCAGCTTAGCTATTAAATCTCCGACAGAATTTATCGTGCCTTCTTCCGGACGCCAGTGATTCACTGATAATATGGCATCTACGTACCGGGATTCGGAATTAATATTTCTATTTCGGAAAAACCAGGGCAGCATTAAAAGGATAGTACCTCCGAGAAATCCGAGAGATTGTTTCCATTCTTTTTTCATGAGGAAAAATACCAAAGCTCCGAATATCATTGCCAGCCCAACTGCTCTTACATAATAGGAAGCAACGGCTGAAAGGATACTCACGTAAAACCAGGGTGATTTCCAGAAAGGGTGCGGGTTTTTCAACCGGTAACGATGTAAACAGTATAAACAAAGAATAGTAAGAAACATAAACAGCATTTCGGACATAACAATATTTGAGAAATGCAGTAGGCGAGGAGAGAAGATGGGTAACAGGCTGACAACAAAAGCCAATGGTATATTCTGTGTAGTATTTTTAACTATTTTATAAATCAAAACAAGGCTTCCCAGGAACAGCATGCCATTCAATATTTTGAAAAATATCAGGCTATGAATTCCGAATAACATGAAAAACGAAAGGAAAAAGGGATAGCCGGGAGGAAAATGTGTTTCCGGTTTTACACCATTAGGGGAAATATTATTATAACCAAAACCACTGGAAATGTTTTCTGCTAATCGTAAATACCGGGTATTATCTCCGTTCAGATCAAGTTTACTATTGAACGTAAACACATATACAATAATAAAAATAATGGTCAGCAGAATAAGAGGGATATAAGTGCGTTTCATTCCGGAAAAATTATGGTTCTAAATATTATATTCCATACAGAAGATGCAAAAGTAAATATTTAGAACTGTTTCTGAAAATTATCCCTCTGTTTTTCTTTTATAAATCCTATAGGATATGTTTTATAAAAAGGAAAAAATAATTATAAAAAAAGAACAGTAAGATAACTTCTTACTGTTCTTTAATAAAATCTATATAATCTGTGAAGATTATTCGGAAGTTTTCAGAAATATTTCCTTCTTTCCTTATTCATTATTGCTGTTATCAGAAAGCTTTTCTTTCAAAGCAGCCAGTTCCTCGATATCTCCTAATGAGTTTTTTCTACTTTGATGGAGCTTGTATCTACGCTGTCTTCTTTCGCTTTTTTGTTTGCTTTCTTGCTTGCAGCACGTTCCGCTTTTTGCTCATCTTCAAACACTCGGCTATGAGAAAGAATAATTCGTTTCGCATCTTTGTTGAACTCAATTACTTTGAACTGTAATTTTTCATCAACCTGAGCCTGGCTTCCATCTTCTTTTACCAGATGTTTAGGAGTTGCAAAACCTTCTACACCATAAGGGAGAGAAATTACAGCACCCTTGTCAAGCATTTTAATGATAGTTCCTTCATGAATAGAATCCACAGTAAAGATGGTTTCGAATACGTCCCATGGATTTTCTTCCAGTTGCTTGTGTCCTAAGCTTAAGCGACGGTTTTCTTTATCAATTTCCAACACTTGTACTTCAATATCAGCACCGATTTGAGTAAATTCTGACGGATGCTTGATTTTCTTTGTCCATGAAAGATCGGAAATGTGGATTAATCCGTCTACACCTTCTTCGATTTCAACAAATACACCGAAGTTAGTGAAGTTACGAACTTTAGCAGTATGTTTTGAACCTACCGGATATTTTGTTTCGATGTTTTCCCATGGATCATTTTTCAGTTGTTTGATACCAAGCGACATCTTACGTTCATCACGGTCCAGAGTCAGAATAACAGCTTCGATTTCATCTCCTACTTTCATGAAGTCCTGTGCACTGCGTAAGTGTTGAGACCATGACATTTCAGATACGTGGATAAGACCTTCTACGCCAGGAGCGATTTCAATAAATGCCCCGTAGTCAGCCATAACAACAACTTTGCCCTTCACAGTATCACCGACTTTCAGATTTTCATCCAGTGCATCCCATGGGTGAGGAGTTAATTGTTTTAATCCAAGAGCAATCCGTTTCTTTTCGTTGTCGAAATCCAGAATTACTACATTTAATTTCTGGTCCAGTTCCAGAATTTCATCCGGGTGAGAAACGCGTCTCCAGGAAAGATCTGTAATATGGATCAATCCGTCTACACCGCCAAGGTCAATAAATACCCCGTAAGAAGTGATGTTTTTAACGGTTCCTTCCAATACCTGACCTTTTTCAAGTTTAGAGATAATGTTTTTCTTTTGTTGTTCAAGTTCTGCCTCAATAAGAGCTTTGTGAGAAACAACCACATTTTTGAATTCCTGATTGATTTTCACCACCTTGAATTCCATGGTTTTTCCTACGAATACGTCATAGTCTCGGATTGGTTTTACATTAATCTGCGATCCGGGTAAGAATGCTTCTATTCCGAATACATCTACGATCATACCACCTTTTGTACGGCATTTAACAAAACCTTTGATGATTTCATCATTTTCCAGTGCAGCATTTACACGTTCCCATGATTTTGTTGCACGTGCTTTTTTGTGAGAAAGGATAAGCTGTCCTTTTTTGTCTTCCTGGCTTTCAATGTAGACTTCTACCTGGTCTCCTATTTTGAGGTCAGGATTGTAACGGAACTCATTCATAGAAACAATTCCGTCTGATTTGTAGCCGATATTTACAACTACTTCTCTTTTGTTCATTGAGATTACCGTTCCTTCTACAACTTCTTTGTCTTTTACGGTATTCAATGTGTCGTCGTAAGCTTTTGTAAGCTCTTCTTTACTTACTTCTACGTAAGTTTCCCCTTTTTCATAGCTATCCCAGTCAAAGTCTGCATTGGGCGCTACGTTTTTTAAGTTGTTTTCTTCCATTAAAAAATTGTTGTTTAATAATTAGTGAGTTAGACATTATATTGACTTTCTCAAAACAGGCGCAAAGGTACAAATAATATTTTGAAAAACAGTAGGGTTATGAGAGAAAATATAAAGGTATTTTGTCGGGAAATAAAACTGATAAAGGTATAAATATATGGAAGTAATTCTTGTTAAATAAAGGCTTTGGCATGGGATAAATCCTGTGAAAACACAGATGATTTTTTAATTAAAAAGGGTACTTATTAAAAGAAAAGTAAATTAATATAAGTAACTAAAACAAGATAAAAGAAAATCGTATTTAGTCTGTTGTTTATCGTTGAAAAAAAGTGGGCGGCAAATAAGGAAACCAGTAAATAATAAGGACCGGTATATTCAATAGATATAATTCCCAACCCTAATAAAATGGCAATTCCTATTATGGAAACAATTGTAAAATAGAAAATGATCCGTGTCCGGATTTTATCTTTGAAATTATTTAATTGAAAATTTATAATTCCAAGTAAGGTAATCATAAATGTGAATCCTACTCTTATCCATCCGGGTATTTTAAATGAAAGTACGACAGTCGGGTCAAAATGAAAAAATGTCAGGAAAGGTTGAAAGAAGCCCTGCAGGTTTTCCTGATAAAGAAACCAGAAAAAAACAAACCAATAAGGGGTAATTATTCCGATTAAAGAAGCCAGAAAGGCTTTCAGGGAATCTATTTTGAAGATTCCGAAACTAATCCAGAATATGGGTAATAAAAATAATACAGGAGTATAGAATAGACTGGCTATTCCCAGAAATAAGCCGATATTAAAAGTTTGTTCTACGACTTTCTGCTTTTGATAAGTATTGCATAATTGAAAAACACAAAGCAGAAAAAGAAAAGTCACTATATTTCCGGAAAAAGAATAAAAAGCATATACATCGGTAGTAATAAACAGAGTATAAAATACGAAAGGCAAAATAGTCTTATTTCTTATAATGCTGAATCTTTGATTAATTAATAATAAGAGCAGACAGGAAAGTAATATTAATAATAAATTTAAACCCTGAAAAATAAGATAATGTTCATGGATATTATTAAAAAAGAAAGAAGAATAACCATCAGGAGAAAATGTCAATGGTTGTTCTTTATAAAAAAGGGTAAATCCATAACAAAAAATACTTATCAGAATAAACAATACCAGATTTAGTCGAGTATTTACGTTTTTCATTGAAAAAGCCGGATAGCTGTTACTCATTATTCTGATTTTTATTACCGTTACAAAACTAAAGCTAAAAAATCATATTTACAATATTTTAAATTCTTCTTATGGGTTTTGTGAATTGTTTTTTGTTAAAATAAACAAAAAGAAAAACCGCAAAGTATTTTTTAAGAAGAAGTAAGTTATGAGTGTGTGAGTTTGAGAAGGGAAGTAAGTGTGTGTTTAACTTCAAATACTTTGCGGTTGAGAGTTTCATTCTAAATTAAGCTTGTACCCAAGGGTTAAATATATATTCTGATTTCTTACTTTCATATTTTTGTCCTGATTTATATTTAATAAGCCGAAATCATATCCGACGTTTACTGCAATATTATTGACTTCCATTCCAATTTTAGCACCAAAACCCATATCAAAACGTTTGAAAGTCTCGTCTCCGAAAAAATCTGTTTTTTCGTTTGCTTTTATCTTTCCTCCTATTCCATAGGCAAAATAAGGTCCTACACTAAAAACCAATCTTGTCACTTCATCCAGATTCATTTTGTGACCGATATGAATAGGAAACTGTACGTATATCGGTTTAAATTTGACATGTTCTCCATTTTTCGGTTTGTATTTTGCCCCTTTATTAATCAGATCTAATTCTGTTAGGATATAAAGTCCGTCTGCTAATTCAATATCTGCGGTAATTCCCAGATGATAGTTTATAATCATTTTGGTATCATTCATATCTCCGCTAAAACCGGTGAGATTTAATCCTGCTTTTGCTCCCAGGCTGACAGGAGAATCCTGTGCTTGTAAAGACAAACTATTTAAAGAAAATAATGAAATAATAAGGAAGGAGAGTATGCATTTTTTCATCTTTTAAATTTTGAAGGGCTAACCCCAGAATTTATATACTGAAATATTGGATTACAAAGATGAAGAAAAAAAATGAGAAACCGGGTTTTCTAAAACCTCTTTTTATTCTAAAAATTATTAAAAAAACATGTATGTTAAAACCTGTATTGAATTCAATTTATCTTCCTACTTATAAAGGAAGGAGAAGTATCTATTATCGGATTTCTGGATAAGAAGTATTTTGAGGAGATAATAAAAGAAAGGAACTAACCTAATGGAATAATAAAATAATAATAAGAAAATCAGAAAATATTTTTCCATTCAAAATCTGTTCCATGTAATTATTATATAAATATTTCTTTATTCCATTAAAAAGCATCCTGAAATTAGATATCAATCTTATTTGAAATTTAATTTCAGGATGCTTTTTAATTAAAATAATTTTTTTGAGGAAACTTATTTTTTTTCTTGTTTTCTCAACATTTCTTTTACCATTCTGGATTCAGCCACACTTACTTTGAAAAGTTTTTCAGGTGATAAAATTTGCTTGAATTTGGAATAGTATTCTTTTTCTATATTTAATTGTTGTTGTTTTACTTTGAATTGTTCTTCAATATATTTCTGGTATTCAGCGTCAGAAACATGACCGGCTTGTGAAAGTCGTCTCATTTCTCTTCTTAGAGAACGATTCATTTCATAAAGCTTATGGCTCATTTCATGATACAAAGGAAAAAACGCTTTTGCTTCTTCCGGAGAAAGGTTTGCAATTCCCTGAATTATCTTTTCCTTTTCTGCCTGATAAGCGTCATGGTCAAATGTCTTTTTTGTTTGAGCAAATCCAGCCAATGAACTTACTAACATTATAAATAACAGAAAAAAATTCTTTTTCATAATTTCTTTTTGCGCTAATTAATGTTTTTTATTCTTTTTCATACAAATATTCATACAAATCATAGTCACTTACAAAAGAAAGCAATACTTCTTCTTCTGAAATAGAAAAAGTACCTGTCACTTCCTGCTGTGCTGCTATGGTAGCCGTAGTATTAGGATCTGTAACATCATTGGCTACATATAATTTTATACCGAAAGCAATTCCGGTAATCATAGCAGCCATATATACCCATGGACTTATTTTTTTCCAGAGATGATGAGTCACCCCGGATTTTTTTGCTTCTTCTTTTTCCGGAAGCGAAGCCATAATCTGGTTCGTCAGATTATCAAAATAGCCGTTGGGTACATTGAAAGGATTTTCTTTATACCTTTTATTTTCCAAAGATGTATGTTCAGTTTCCATTTTTTATTAATTTAGAAACATAACTAGGACTATTCTAACATAAAAAGGTTTAATTCGGTTGATAAAATTTATGAACTTTTTTTTATAAATTATTGGTTAGATAGTCTTCAATTTTTTTGACTGCATGATGATAAGAGACTTTCAGAGCACCAACGGAAGTTCCTAATACTTCAGACATTTCTTCATATTTCATATCGTCAAAATAGCGCATATTAAAAACAAGGCGCTGTTTTTCCGGTAAGGTAAGAATTGCTTTTTGTAATTTTAACTGTGCTTCATCGCCGGCAAAATAATTATCGGCTTCTAATACATTCATTAAATAAGAATCATCATCGGATATGGAAATGTTATTTTTCATTTTCTGACGATTCAGAAAGGTAATACACTCATTCACTGCAATCCTGTAAAGCCAGGTTGATAATTTAGCATCTCCGCGAAAAGAATCAATATTTGTCCAGGCTTTTATAAAGGTATTTTGCAGGACATCATTAGCGTCATCATGCGAAAGAACCATCTTCCTGATTTGCCAGTATAATTTTTCACTGAAAAAAGATACCAGGTCGCTGAAGGCTGTTCTTTGTTTTTCTTTATCTTGTAATCGAGACAATATTTCGTGCTCATCGAATGTTGGCATACGCAACTATTTTTTAATTTTTTAAAGTATATTTTTACCCGTTTTTTATAAATCCTTTATCTACTAATACTGTTAAATATAAAAGGAGGTTCCAAATATATTCTTTTTTTATTTATTAAATAAAAAAATAGCTCTATTATTTTTTCTGTTTATAATAGGACTCTATTATTCAGCAAAGGTTTATTTAATATTTTTTAAATTGTGCCCCATTCGTTCTTTCTTGGTTTTCATATAAAATTGATTGAATGGATTCGGAGTAATCTCAATGGGTACATTTTCTATGATAGAAAGGCCATGCGCTTCAAGACCGATACGTTTCACAGGATTATTAGTGAGAAGTCGCATATTAGATACCCCAATCTCGCGAAGAATTTGTGCACCGACCCCATAATCTCTTTCGTCAGCATCGAAACCCAGATGCAGATTCGCATCTACGGTATCTAATCCGTTTTCCTGTAATTTATATGCTTTCATTTTATTCATAAGACCAATTCCCCTTCCTTCCTGATTAAGGTATACGATGGCTCCTTTCCCTTCTTTTTCAATAAGTTCCATGGATTTATGAAGCTGTTCTCCACATTCACATCTTTTGGATCCGAAAATATCTCCCGTGATACAGGAGGAATGAACCCTGACCAATATAGGTTCTTCTTTTCCCCAGTTTCCTTTTATTAAGGCGACATGTTCCAGTCCATTAGAAATCTGTCTGAAAGGAATCAGCCGAAAATCTCCGTAGGCAGTAGGCATATTTACTTCTTCGCCTTTTTCTACCAGAGATTCTTTTTTAAGCATATATTCGATTAAAGCATGTACAGAAATGATTTTCATGTTAAATTTTTCTGCGATCTTCATTAAATCAGGAAGACGTGCCATAGAGCCATCTTCGTTTTTAATTTCGATCAGTACTCCGGCTGGATATAAACCTGCTAAGCGGGCAAGATCCACAGCTGCTTCCGTATGACCGGCTCTACGTATAACTCCCTTTTTACGGGCTCTGAGGGGAAAAACATGTCCCGGACGTCCAAAGTCTTCCGGTTTTGTTTCCGGATCTGTAAGGGCAAGAATAGTTTTTGTGCGGTCTTCTGCAGAAATTCCGGTGGTACACCCTTTTTTCAAATAATCGATAGAAATAGTAAAAGGAGTTGCATGGACAGAGGTATTGTCTTTTACCATTAAAGGGAGTTCCAGCTCATCACAACGTTCTTCGGTCAGAGGAGTACAGAGCAAGCCTCGACCATACGTTTCCATAAAATTGATTTTTTCAGGCGTAATGAGTTCTGCCGCAGCAATAAAATCTCCTTCGTTTTCCCGGTCTTCATCGTCAACCACAATGATTAGCTTCCCATTGCGAATATCCTCAACGGCTTCTTCTATTGTATTTAATTTATATTCGGACATATCTTTATTTGTTTATCAGATTTTTACTTGTTGCCAATTCTTCAATTGATTGATTTATTTCCAATACATGGGAAATATCTTTTTTTGCTCTTTTTTCATAAAAATAAGCCTGTATATACCATATAAGACCCAAGGGTAAGAAAATGCCGGATATCCTGTTCAGTAAAGAAGACTTAAACGGTGCACTATTCCGGTATGCAGGTATAATAGGATATTTATTCAATAAAGCAATAAGCCTCTGTTCTCTGCTATTTGTAAGTTCACCTGCAATTTTCTCTTCTGCTTCTATTAAAGCATACAGTTCATCTCCTCTTTCCCTGCTCTTCCAGAATGAGATATATCCGGGAAAATGAGAAGACTTCAAATATTCTTTTCCCTGACGATTAAGAAATTGAATATTTTCGTACACTTTTTGATAATCCGTTTCAAAAATAATAACTTCTTTTCTTTCGTAATTTCTCACAGAACGCTTTCCAAACAATCTCTTGAAGAAATTAATATACGTATCCGCATTAAGGATCGTTGAATCATTCAATGCTTTATATGTAAAAAAGATTCCGAGTATAATCAGAATAATCGAACTGGTCCAGGTGCCCTGCCAAACAGCAACAATTCCATCCCGTGCCATTTTATAATTCGTATTATCGATGATATGGTAAAAAAGGAATAGAAAAACCGAAATTACGACTGGCATCCCTAGTCCGCCTTTTCTTATAATTGCACCTAGCGGGGCACCAATAAAAAAGAAAATCAGGCAGGCAAAAGAAAGAGTATATTTTCTATGCCATTCAATTTCATGTCTCCGTTTTACTCTGTCGTTTTCTATAATCTGAAAATTACGGCTTTGAAGATCCTGTTTGGTAGTAGTGGCCCTCCCTATTGCTTTATTTATTATTTCGGCCTGCTTTTTATAAGAAAGCGAATGCATCACACTGTCAAAAGATAGTTCCGTAATTCCGGGAAGAGCAGAGGAAACACTATCAAAAGGAGTAACAAACCTTGCTCCTGAAAAATATACATTTCTGGCAAGATGAGTGCCTTCTACATGTTTCATACTGTCAGTCACTATTCCCAGGGAATCAGCGGTATATAATAATTGCCTGCGGTTTTTACTTACATGCTGATCCTGCATATTCGAATCATCCATCCGGTTGAAAGTCGCATCAAAAGGTATTAATATGGTTTTATATTCAAAACTTTCTCTTCTGTAAGGCACATTTTCCTTGGAAGATCTTTGTTTTTTCAGATTTTCGAATAATTCCCCGTTATATAAATTAAACATAAGAGACTGTTTGTCATCTCCCATTTTTAAATAACCCGAATCGGCTACAATTACCGTAGCATTATCAAATCCACTGGAAAGATCATAGATCATCACATCTTCCAATAATCCTGTTTCCGGAGTTTTTTGTTTTACATAGAGGTTATATCCATCAATTTGGGTGTAAAATGAGCCTGCAGGTATTTCCAGTTCCGGTGCTTTTCTTTTTACGGAGATTAATAGGGCAAACATTTTTTTCTGGGCTTCCGGGACTACTATATCCTGAAACATGAATACCCCCACGCATACAAATAACATAAAGATGATCAGGGGTTTCATGATTTGCAATAAAGAAATTCCGGCGGCTTTCATGGAAATTAATTCGAAACTTTCTCCCAGATTTCCGAATGTCATTAATGAGGCCAATAAAATGGAAATCGGAAGGGATTGAGGAACAAGTCCTACAGTGGCATACATTAGAAGTTCAATGATAATACTAGTATCAAGCCCTTTACCAATCAACTCATCCATGTATCGCCAAATAAACTGCATAAGAAATATAAAGAGACATATCACAAACGTCATCAATAGAATCGGTAAAAACGTTTGCAACATGAATGTATAGAGTCTTTTGATATGCAACATGGACAGTAATCTAAATTGGAGCACAAAGTTAGCTTAAAAAAACGGAACAAAAAACAATAAAAAAAACAAGCAAAACAGGCGTTTTGCTTGGTTAACTTTTATAAACTATTTTTTATTACGCTCCCAGGCTTCGTTTCAGATTTTCAATTTGTGTATTCCAAAGGCTTATTGTATCTTCAATTTCATCGGGTTCTGCAAAATCTGTTACTTCCAGCACTGTATCCTGAGTAATTTCATCTACATAAATCTTAAATTCGAAGTAATACTTCGTCCCCTTATCTTCATCCCAGCGGAAACGGATAAAATGATTCAGTCTTATGCCGATCTGTTCTGCTTCCTGCTCTGATTTGTCCCATTGAAAGATGTATCTTTTTCCATTTAATTTTACGTCATCTGAAAACCATTCCGATAATCCGCTTGGTGTACTTAAATAAGTCCAAAGAACATTGGGTGATACGGTATTCAATATATATTCTAAATGTACTTTCTCTTTTGTCATTTTTCTGGTTAATTTAATTTTGCCGCAATATAGAAATTATATTGTATATGGCTTTTTATTTAACATAAATAAGTGTCTTTTTAACAATTATTTAATGTAAAAACCTTTCTTACTTTTTTTATATTTCCTTTTAAATCAATAATTTCCAGATAAAGAATGTAGATTCCTGTTTGACATTGACTGCCATTTTCATCTTTTCCGTCCCAGTATAAATTTCCATAAGCTCCAGTAATAACATTATTTGCAAGTTTTTTAATTCTTTTACCTGCTGAATTATAGACATGGGCCTGCAGGGATTCTTTCATTTCTTTCTGTTCATAATAAAATAAATGCATCATTTCTTCTTCACAAGTGTGAAAAATATCCTTTTTCATTTCAAAAATGGTTTCATATTTTTCATCTCTATATTGCGAATTCTGATAGCCAGGTGTTCCGTATCCGACTTCAAAAGATGCAGTTTGCCAGTTATCTTCCTTTTGTGTATCATCAAAAGGATTGATTCTCTCCAGAGCAATATTCTTTTTATTCGTAACAAGTTCCTGATGCATTTTATCAGAATATATGAATTCGTCAATCAGAATATCTTCTGTTGATAATAAAACCAGATTGGCTCTGCTATTGTTCAATGCAGGAAAATCCGGTAATTCTTTAAAAATTGCGTTTTCATCACAAAAATACCGGTCACACACATTATCTTTATTTTTTGTAATTACCAGGAAATTATTTGTTTCCAGTATAAGAGGAGTAGTCGATAACTTATATTTTTTACCGATATTTCCATCTTGGCGGCGGATTGTAAAACATAGTCCGGAGAGATCGATATGGGAATTTGATTTATTATAAAATTCTATGTATTCTATTCCATTAAATAATATTTCATTGAAAACAACATCCATGTATCCGGCTTCCTTTGTATTAACCAGTATATTTTCATGATTTTCTTCCAAGATATTAATCCGGATATTTTGAATATGAAAGGCTTTGTTCCGCGTTATTGTGTAGACACATAATAATCCGAAGTTAGTTACATTTATAGGTTGATAATGTGCCGCTTTTCCTTCTGAGACCAGAAAGTCTTCTGTATTCAAACGGGAATACACCTCCCATTCGCCCGATAAGGTGCATGTTACTTTTACATACACATCGACAAAAGGAAAATCCAGTCTTTTAGGTATTCCTTCTATTACCTTGTAAGATCTTCCGGAACTTTTTCTGTATAAGGAAATATTATCATTTGCATGTCCGATTCTCAGGAAATATCCATTGAGGCTCTCTGTCGGATTGCTGGCATCCGTACATAAATAAATGTCGATATAATTGGAAGAAGAAGAATTAAAGTCCATATTTATATTCATTTCCCAACTGGTATTCAAATACCTTTCGGAAAAAGAAGTGAGGTAAGATTTGCCGGCTCTTTCACTATTCAGCCGGATTCCTCCATCCTGCTGGAAAATAAACTCTGTTGTATCTCCCTGCCAATACATCGGATTATTCGGACCGGATGCAAAGAGAAAACCGGCATACATACAGAAAAACATGATAAACAGATTTTTTCTCATTTTTGAGTATCCTATTTTAAAAAGTTGTAAATTTGCACTTTATTTCGTGTTTTTAAGACGCTTATAAACCTAATTAAAAAATTATTTTAAATCAAAGCTAAATTTTAAATTAGAGGTTGAAAAAAATGAAAGTAGCAATTGTTGGTACAAGTGGTGCCGTAGGGCAGGAATTTTTGCGTGTGCTTGAGGAGCGCAATTTCCCAATGGATGAATTAGTATTGTTCGGATCATCCAGAAGTGCAGGTAGGAAATATACTTTTCGGGGAAAAGAGCTTACAGTAAAGGAATTGAAGCACAACGACGACTTTAAGGACATTGATATTGCTTTCACTTCTGCCGGTGCAGGAACCTCTAAGGAGTTTGCCGATACAATCACAAAATACGGAGCTGTGATGATTGACAACTCCAGCGCCTTCCGTATGGATGAGGATGTGCCTTTGGTTGTTCCGGAAGTGAATGCGGAGGATGCGAAAAAACGTCCCAGAGGAATTATTGCTAATCCTAACTGTACGACTATTCAAATGGTCGTAGCTTTAAAAGCATTGGAAAATTTATCGCACATCAAACGTATACATGTTTCTACTTATCAGGCGGCAAGTGGAGCCGGAGCTGCAGCAATGGACGAACTTGTTACCCAATATAAACAGATTTCTGCCGGAGAAGATGTAACAGTAAGTAAGTTTGCGTACCAGCTTGCCTATAACTTAATCCCCCAGGTAGATGTTTTTACTGAAAATGGGTATACAAAAGAAGAAATGAAAATGTATCACGAAACACAAAAAATTATGCATTCGGATGTACAAGTGAGTGCTACTTGTGTGCGTGTTCCGGCATTACGTGCTCATTCTGAAAGCATATGGGCAGAAACAGAACGTCCGCTTAGCGTAGAAGAAGTACGGGAAGCTTTTGCAAATGCTCCGGGAGTAGAAGTGATTGATAATCCTGCAGAAAAACAATATCCGATGCCTTTATTTCTTTCAGGAAAAGATCCGGTACATGTAGGAAGGATCCGAAAAGACCTGGCCAATCCTAATGGCATTACTTTCTGGTGCGTAAGTGACCAGATTAAAAAAGGAGCAGCCTTAAATGCTGTTCAGATTGCTGAGTATCTTATTTCCGAAGGAGATGTAAAATAATTTTCTTAGAAAGAAGTGTAAAAGGTATCCGTTTACGGATACCTTTTTTATATGTTTACTATTAGATAATTTCCCTGTAGGTTAAAGAATATTTTCAAAAACAGAAGTTGCTTTTTTATCTTCAATAACCTCTTGTTTTTATAATTCTGTATCACTTGAAGTGATAAAACAACCTGATAAAGAAAAACATCAGATTTTTAATGCAGTTTCATCCGTTTTTACCGGGAATTTGATCCTTCACTTAGGATTAAGCGATAAAATTCCTCTGTCATTTTTAATGATTTCTTCGTCTGTTAGAAAACGGAGTACCTGCAGTACAAAATTTTCCGGATAATGAATGGAGTCGACTAATTCATTCAGAGCCATTTCTTTCCCTTCCAGTTGTATGTAAAGTTGTTTTTCAATTTCCATAAAATCAGAGGAAGCAAGTTTTTTTTGTTTTTTTGATAAACAAACATCGCACACATTGCAGTCCGGAGAGTTTATTTCTCCGAAATAAGATAAAAGGACTTTACTCCGGCAGAAATATTGGTTTTCTGCATAAAACAGCATTGCTTCAATGCGTTTGGATAACCGGGATTTCCTTTTTTCATATACATTTTGGGGAATAATAAGATGACGAGATTCTTCCCTGGATTGTGAATAAGATATAACCGGCATCTTTTTCTGTGGGATATAACTGATAATGAATTCTTTTGAAAGCATAATTAATCTTTCATAGACTTCTTTTGTTGAAAGCTGGCATCGGCTGGCAAGTAACTTTTCACTAATAAAGGCATAATCACTGAATACCCCTGTGTAAGAGCGTAGAATAATCTGAATCAGTTTTTCTGTTTTTTCATCAAATGATTTTAGTTTATACAATTCATCCCGCAACATCGTAAATTTTAGCCTGGAACGGTTACCGGGATCTTCTATATATTCCAGATATCCTGACTGTTGGAGAATTTTAATAGCATTATAGGCCTGATTTACGGAAAACTTGAATTTTCCGCAGAAAGCATTCAGGTCAAAATCATAGACACTTTCATACCCGGAACCAACTGCTACCTGAAAGTAACTACCGAGTGCATCGTATACTTTTTTTATCCGTTCTCTTTCCGGAAATTCGTCGGAAATTCGTTTTTTTAACTTGGTACTATCGTTTTTATCATATAAGATGACTGCATACGCTTTTTTTCCATCTCTGCCGGCTCTGCCGGCTTCCTGAAAATATTCCTCGGGAGAATTCGGAAGATCCAGGTGAATAACCAGTCTCACGTCGGGCTTATCAATTCCCATTCCGAAAGCATTGGTAGAAACCATCACACGAAGCTTACCGGTCATCCAGTTATTTTGTATTTCTTCCTTTTCTTCAGGAGGAAGACCGGCATGAAAAAATCCGGCATGAATTCCGCATTTTGTTAATTCTTTTGCAATTTCTTTGGTTCTTTTCCGACTTCTTACATATACAATCGCTGTCCCTGGAACTTTTTCAAGCATATTCAGCATGGAAGAAGTCTTATTATCAGCCATGCGTACAATGTAAGCTAAATTTTCTCGGGCAAAACTTTTTGAAAAGACATTCTTCTTTTTGAAAAGTAATTTTTCCTGGATATCATTGATTACTTCCGGAGTAGCAGTTGCCGTGAGAGCAAGAACCGGTGCATCCGGTAAGTATTTTCTTATTTCGGCAATTTTTAAATAAGACGGACGGAAATCATATCCCCACTGAGAGATACAATGAGCTTCGTCGACAACCAGAAAGGATATGTTCATAGCATGCATCTTTTGTAGAAAAATCTCTGATGCAAGTCGTTCCGGAGAAACATACAGGAATTTATAATTTCCGAATATGCAGTTTTCAAGAGTAATAATGATTTCTTCTCTGGACATGCCGGTATATACTGCCACCGCTTTTATACCTTTTTTTCTCAGGTTATCTACCTGATCTTTCATAAGGGCAATCAGAGGAGTAACTACAAGACATATTCCTTCCTGAACCAGGGCAGGAATCTGAAAGGTTACGGATTTCCCTCCTCCTGTGGGCATTAAGCCTAATGTATCTTTTTTCTCCATTACGGAGTTTATGATTTCTTCCTGCAACGGACGAAAGGAGGTATGCCCCCAATATTTTTGCAATATGTCGGTATAAACACTCAAAACACCGGATTTCTGTGAAATAAATTATGTTATTTTTTCTATTCCTCTTCCGAAGGCCTGATATCTTTAATCATTAATTGAATGGATGTTTTGCCATTGAATGTATTTTCTTCTATGGTATAACAAATGTCAAAAGGTTTGGAAGATTTTATATATTCATTATGTTCATGCATCCCGAAAGCAATTCCGTTCATTATATTCTGTGACTTGTTATCGATCACTTCCAGTTTAAGATGGGAAAGATCTTTTCCGACAAGACGGCTGCTTCCGTAATCATATACTTTTTTTGTGCAGAAAACAGGCTTCATATTTTCCGGACCAAAAGGATTAAATTGTTTCAGTATCTTAAAGAATTGAGGAGTAATATCTTTAAAATCAATAACAGCATCAATTTCTATCTGAGGAATAAGTTGCTCGGCTTCGATATTTTCCGTTACATATTTTTCAAATCTTTTCTTGAACTCCGGTAAAATTTCCTCTTTCATGGAAAGGCCGGCCGCATACATGTGTCCACCGAAATTTTCTAATAAGTCTCTACATGAATCTATTGCTTTATAAATGTCAAAGCCAGGAACAGAACGGGCAGATCCGGTAATCAATTCTCCGGATTTAGTTAGAATAATAGTAGGGCGGTAATATTCTTCTGATAATCGGGATGCAACGATTCCTACAACTCCTTTATGCCATAATTCATCATAAATAACAATAGATTTCCGGCTGCTGTTAATAAAATCCTTTTTCTCTAGTACGGCATTTGCTTCTATGGTGATATTTTTATCCAGTTCTCTTCGGGTATCATTGTATTGGTTGATGTTATTACTTTTTTCTCTTGCTACGGTAAGATCTTTTGTAACTAGCAATTCTACTGCTTCTCTTCCGGACTGGATTCTTCCGGAGGCGTTGATGCGGGGACCTATTTTAAAAACGATGTCATTTACCGTAAGGGTAGTATTTTGTAAATTACATACCTCAATAATACTTTTTAATCCTACGCTGGGATTCGAATTCAATTGTTTCAGGCCATAATAAGTAAGGACCCTGTTTTCTCCGATGATAGGAACTATATCTGAAGCGACACTGACAGCTATCAGATCAAGTAAAGGCTCTAATTTGGAAAATGGAATTTCATTATTTATAGCAAATGCCTGCATGAATTTAAACCCTACTCCACAACCGGACAAGTGATCGTCCGGATAAGTACTATCTATTCGTTTCGGATTAAGGACAGCTACTGCATCAGGGAGAATGTCGTCCGGTTTATGATGGTCACAAATAATAAAGTCCACCCCTTTTTCTTTCGCATATTTGATTTTGTCTACAGCTTTAATCCCACAATCAAGACAAATGATAAGTTTAAAATCATTCTCTGCAGCAAAGTCAATTCCCTGATAAGAAATTCCGTATCCTTCATTATACCGGTCAGGAATATAATAATCGATTTTTGATGAAAATTCCACCAGAAACTTATAAACCAACGCAACGGCAGTGGTTCCATCTACGTCATAATCTCCATAGATTAAAATCTTTTCATTATTAGTTAATGCTTCATTTAACCTTTGTACCGCCTTATTCATGTCATTCATAAGGAATGGATCATACAAATGGTCGAATTGAGGGCGAAAGAAATGCTTTGCTTCGCTGTATGAATGTATTCCCCTATCCACAAGTAACTTGCATAGGAGAGGATGAATCCCCAATTCTTTTTGTAATATGTCCTTTATCTTATTCTGCTCATGGGTAAGGGTTTTAATTTTCCATTTATTAGTCATTTATATAGTGTTTTTTTCTATCGCCTGAAGTTTTGCCGGTAAATGAACAAACCATTTTTTCAAAAAGATATTTCTTCCTGGAGGCTTGATCTCTTTTAAAAGGGTAATCGGCAAAATGTTTGTAAAATTATAAAAAAAAAGCCACTTGCTTTATACGTTAACGAACCTTTTTATAAACTAAAAATACAATATCTTATATACTAAATATTTGTATAATTACTTTTAAACTCAAATTTTTCTAAAACGCTTTTTGATATTTTGTTTGTTTCTTCTGAAAAGAACCTTTACTTTTGTATATAATTCTTAAAGGATGCAGGAAGATATAAAAGAAAGCTGCTTGGTATTGCGTTCCGGAGGAATCATATTGTATCCTACGGATACGATATGGGGCATTGGTTGTGATGCTACCAATGAAGCAGCTGTAAAAAAAGTTTTTGATATTAAGAGGAGAACAGATACCAAAGCAATGTTGGTATTGGTTGACCAGCCCGGCAAAATACAAAACTATGTAAATGAGATGCCGGAGATAGCGTGGGATCTGATTGAAATGAGTGAAAAGCCACTGACTATTATTTATGATGAAGCCAGAAATTTGGCTTCGAACCTGATAGGAAAAGATAATAGTATCGGAATACGTGTTACAAAAGAATCTTTTTCAAAAAAATTGTGTGAAACATTTAGAAAACCTATTGTTTCTACATCAGCAAATGTAAGTGGGAAAAAGCCTCCTGAAAATTTTTCTGAGATTGAAAAAGAAATAAAGTCTGCTGTGGATTATATTGTTTCTTTTCGGAAAGACGAAAAAATAAATCCGAAACCTTCTGCAATTATTAAACTTGCTGCAAATGGAACTGTTCAGATTATCAGAGAATAATTCTGTAAGATACATTTGGTAAAAGAAATGCTTTTATAAAGGTTGGTGCAAAAATTGATAGAATGAATCCAAAAAAACAAACCTTAAAATATGTTCTGGCTGATTACATCATGGCAAATATTGCCTGGTTTCTCTTTAATATTGTCCGTTTTGAAAAATCTGCTATTTATGAAGGATTCTGGCAATTAAATTCTTTTCTATTTAGTCGGGATGTATTGATAGGACAATTGGTAGTACCTTTCATTTGCTTAGTTATTTATTATTTTTCAGGCTATTACAATCAACCTTACCGAAAATCACGTCTCTCGGAGTTATCGATTACTTTTTTGACTTCTTTAATAACCACCATACTCCTGTTTTTTATAGTTATTGTGGATGATTTACCTCCCTTTTATGAATTATATTATAAGTTAACAGGAGCCCTTTTCGTCATTCTTTTTACACTTACATATATTGTTCGACTGATCATTACTCAGATTACAACTAATAAAATCCATAAACGTAAAATAGGATTTAATACTATTATTCTGGGAACAGGGACGAAGGCATTGGAAGTATACAATAATCTTAATAAAATGCCACTTTCATTAGGATATAATATACTTGGATTCATCCCAATTGAAAGTTATAAAAATACTGTTGTCTCGAAAAACCTGATTATCGGTCGGTGGGATGAACTGGACTATTTGATAAAAGCATTGGAAGTAAAGGAGATCATTATTGCTTTGGAAAGTAATAATGATGAACAATTAAAACATTTTTATTCATTATATAAATATAATTTGCCGGTAAAGGTAGTCACAGACCAACATGATATTCTTTCAGGAAATATAAAGATGACGACTATTTATGCAAATCCCATGTATGAACTGTTTGTAGCCCGTAGGGGAAATATGGATGCCAATATAAAACAGTTTTTTGATGTGTTCTTTTCCTTTTTTGTATTACTTTTGCTCTCTCCTTTGTTACTTTTTCTGGCTTTAAGAATAAAGTGGAATGATAGAAATGCTCCGGTGGTTTTTAAACAAAAACGTGTCGGAAAAAGCGGAAAAGAATTCTACATGTATAAATTCAGAACGATGAAAATAAACGCAGAACTGGAAGGTCCTTCTTTATCTGTAGAAGATGATCCGAGAATTACTTCTGTAGGAAAATGGATGCGAAAGTACCGGTTGGATGAATTGCTTCAGTTCTGGAACGTATTAAAAGGAGATATGTCCATTGTCGGACCTCGCCCGGAAAGACAGTATTTTATAGATCATATTGTCAAAAAGGCTCCTTATTATTATTTGTTGTACAGGGTAAAGCCGGGAATAACTTCTTGGGGAATGGTTAAATACGGATATGCTCAGTCTGTGGATGAAATGATTGAACGCTTAAATTATGATATTATTTATCTGGAAAATATGTCGCTCATGGTCGATCTTAAGATTTTAATATACACAATTAAAACAGTCGCTACAGGAAAGGGTATTTGAATCGAGATTTTATAAAAGAATGGTAAAAAGATATTTTCAAAAATTGCTTCTATGGAGGGAAAAACACATTCCTGAAAAGCATTTCGTTCTTATACTAAGCTTTTTTGTCGGCGTTTTTACAGCCTTCTCTGCGCTTCTTCTGAAATGGTTAATTCATTTCATACAAGCATTCCTTACCAATAATTTTAATATAAGTGAGGTTAACTTCCTGTATTTGCTTTATCCGGCCATTGGAATCTTTCTGGCTGCCATGTTTGTAAAATTTGTAGTCAAAGATGATATCAGCCATGGAGTGACTAAGATTCTCTTTGCAATATCCCAGAGAAAAAGCCGGATTAAACCTCATAATATGTGGTCTTCGGTTGTAGCCAGTTCTCTGACAATAGGCTTCGGAGGGTCAGTAGGGGTGGAAGCACCGATTATTCTCACTGATTCTGCAATCGGTTCCAATCTGGGACGGCTCTTTAAAATGGAACAACGGACTTTAATGCTTCTTGTAGGATGTGGAGCGGCTGGTGCCGTTGCCGGAATCTTTAAAGCACCTATTGCCGGGTTGGTGTTTACCATTGAAGTTCTCCTGCTGGATCTTACGATGACATCAGTCATGCCTCTTTTAATTTCTTCGGTAACAGCAGCAGTTATTTCTTATATTTTTACCGGGACTGATGCTTTATTCAAGTTCAGCATAAACGAACCGTTTGAAATGCATCGCATCCCGTATGTGTTATTATTAGGTATTTTTTGCGGGTTGGTTTCTTTATATTTTACCAGAACCATGAGTTGGCTGGAAGGCCGGTTCCGTAAATTAAATACCTGGTATAAAAAATTAATGGTAGGGTCTCTTGTTCTCAGTTTATTGATTTTTCTTTTTCCTCCTCTTTATGGAGAAGGGTATGATACGATAAATTTAATATTGGATAATGAAAGTAATAAACTGGTAGATGGAAGTTTGTTTTTTTCACTAGCGAATAACTATTGGTTATTTATTGGCTATCTGGTATTGATTCTGTTGTTTAAAGTATTTGCTTCAAGTGCTACTAATGGAGCAGGGGGGACCGGAGGTATTTTTGCTCCCAGTTTATTTTTAGGCTGTCTGGCCGGATTCGTTTTTTCACATAGCCTTAATTATTTTGAATTTATTCCCAATATGCCGGAAAAGAACTTTTCTCTTATGGGAATGGCAGGAGTTATGGCAGGTGTTATGCACGCTCCGTTGACCGGAACTTTTCTGATTGCAGAACTTACCGGAGGATATGATTTATTCCTTCCTCTTATGATTGTTTCTATCAGTTCGTATTTAACAATCATTGCTTTTGAACCACATAGTATTTATTCGATGCGTCTGGCTCAGAAAGGAGAATTGCTCACTCATCATAAAGATAAAGCTGTGCTGACGTTACTTAAAATGAACAGTGTCATTGAAACCGATTGTGAGCCGGTAAGACCGAATATGTATTTAGGTGATTTGATAAAAGTGATTTCCCGCTCCTCCAGAAATATTTTTCCTATAGTAGATGAAAATGGTATTTTTAAAGGAATTGTATTGCTGGATGATATTCGTAATATTATGTTTCGGCCTGAATTATATTACCGGTTTAAAATTGAAAAGTTAATGATTTCACCACCGGCACGCATTTATGTAAATATGCCTATGGAGAAGGTGATGAATATTTTTGATGATACCAATGCCTGGAACTTACCTGTTTTGGATGAAGAGGAAAGATATATCGGATTTGTTTCCAAATCAAAAATCTTTAATTCTTATCGTAAGGTATTGGTGCATTTTTCCGAAGAATAAAACCGGAAATGCAGGTTGAAGTATGCTTGCTGTATAAATGAAGAACATGTTATTTGTTATATTTATTTTTAATCATATTTCTTCCTGTTTCTTTAATAAAATACTTTCATAATAGAATTTTATACAGGTAGGGTTCAATAAAAACGATACTTTATTCTCTTTCTTGAATCTAGATTCTAGATTCTATATATCTTTTTATTATTCCAGTATTTTCCATTATCTTTGATAGCCATTTCAAATGTATAAATAAGCATGGAGAAAAGTGACCTGAGAATTGTATTTATGGGTACTCCGGAGTTTGCAGTTGCAAGTCTGAGAAAGTTGGTAGATGAGAAATATAATGTGGTCGGAGTTGTGACAATGCCGGATAAACCAGCCGGGCGCGGGCATAAAATACAATTTTCCGATGTGAAAAAATATGCCCTGGAGAATAATCTTCCGCTGTTACAACCGGAAAAATTGAAATCACCCGAATTTCTTCAGCAATTAGCTGCCTGGAAAGCGGATTTGCAGATTGTCGTAGCTTTCCGTATGCTGCCGGAGGTAGTATGGAATATGCCATCAAAAGGAACATTTAATTTACATGCTTCTCTTTTACCTGCTTACCGGGGAGCTGCTCCAATAAATTGGGCAATCATTAACGGAGAAAAAAAGACAGGAGCAACTACTTTCTTTTTAACGCATGAGATTGATACGGGAAATGTGATTTTTCAGGAACAAATTCCTATTCTTGAAGAAGATACTGCCGGAACTTTACATGATAAGCTTATGACACTTGGTGCGGAACTGGTTATAAAAACCGTAGATGCAATTCTACAGAGTAATGTAAAACCGATTCCTCAGGAAAACATGCTTTCGGAAGGAAAATCTTTGCCGGCTGCTCCTAAATTATATAAAGAAACATGTAAAATTGATTGGTCTAAAACTTGTGTAGAGATTTACAATTTTGTTCGGGGATTATCTCCTTATCCGGCAGCCTGGACAGAATTGAAAGACATGAAGGGGAGAGAATTAAATATAAAGATATATGCCGTAGAACCGGAAATTTATTCTCATGAATTTTCTCCGGGAATTCTGAAAACAGATGAAAAAACATTTGTGAAAATAGCCGTTTCCGACGGATTTATCAAATTAAAAAATATCCAGTTGCCTTCTAAAAAAAGAATGAATACCGAAGAGCTCTTAAGAGGATATAAAATAACGGAAGACTTTAAAGTGAAATTTTGAAAATAATATATGGAAGATATTGCTAAAAGAAAAGAACAAATGTCCCAATTTTTCCAGTATGCAATGAGATACGGATTGTATCTGGGTTTGTTCTTTGTCTTTACTTTTTTGTGGTTTATTGTTGCTTTTTATATAAATATATTCAGCCTGCAAATAAGTATTTTTATTCCTTTTTTTGCCATTCCTGTTCTGGTTTATTTTTATGGAAAAAAAATGAGAGAACAGGTTTTTGGAGGAGAGATTCGTTTTTCTTTAGCCTGGAACTTCGGCACCTTGTTGTTCTTTTTTGCAGGTTTAATTTTAGCTTTTACAATGTATATTGTGATAGAATATATTGTTCCGGGTTTGTTTCCACAGATACAGACAAATATAAGCAACGCATTGAATGAGATTCTCAAGGAAGCTTCTGCTAACAATATGAGTCAGCAACAAATTTCTTTAATACAAGAACAGATTAGAATGTTGAATGAGCTACTTTTAAGAAGTGCCATTGAGGTGGCGGTAGACAATCTCTGGAATTGTATATTCTGGGGAATTATAGTTTCTCTGCCCATTGCTTTTTTGCTGAAAAAACAAAAAAAAGGAAGACAAACATCTTTAAAAGAAGTTGGATAATGATAAATGAGGTGGATATTTCTGTTGTTATTCCTTTATATAATGAAGAGGAATCATTGCCGGAACTGTTTGAGTGGATAAAACAGGTGATGGCGGCTAATGATTTTACTTATGAAATTATTTTTATAGATGATGGTAGCACAGATCGTTCCTGGGAAGTAATCTCTTCTTTCAGACGGCAGCATCCTCAGGTAAAAGGAATAAAATTCCGGCGTAATTATGGAAAATCTCCGGCCTTATACTGTGGATTCCGGAAAGCACAGGGAAAAGTAGTCATTACGATGGATTCGGATTTACAAGATAGTCCGGATGAAATACCGGAACTTTACAAAATGATTACCGAACAGGGATATGATATGGTTTCCGGCTGGAAGAAAAAAAGATATGATCCCTTAAGTAAGACACTACCGACTAAATTATTCAATGCTACTGCACGGAAAGTATCGGGGATAAAACTGCATGATTTCAATTGTGGTTTAAAAGCATACCGCAAAGCGTTGGTAAAAAGCCTGGAAATATACGGGGATATGCATCGTTACATTCCTTACCTGGCAAAAAATGCAGGATTTTCTAACATCGGAGAAAAAGAAGTACATCATCGTCCCCGGAAATACGGAAAGACAAAATTCGGAATAGAGCGTTTTGTAAATGGTTATCTGGATTTAATGACCCTATGGTTTTTCTCAAAATTCGGAGTAAAGCCGATGCATTTCTTTGGTTTGATCGGAACGCTTATGTTTTTGGTCGGATTGATCTCCGTGATTCTGGTAGGAGTCACAAAATTACATGCTATGTATGCAGACCAGCCTTATCGTCTGGTGACAGAAAATCCTTATTTTTATATTTCCCTGACAGCAATGATATTAGGAACACAGTTATTCCTGACAGGTTTTCTGGGAGAATTGATTTCCAGAAATGCAAATGAAAGAAATAAATACAATATCGAAGAAGAATTATCCTGAAGTAATATATTTGAACATTGAAACAGATGAACTTTTTAGATTTAGTAAAAAAAAGATTTTCTCTTAGAAACTTTTCTGACCGCCCGGTTGAACGTGAAAAAATTGATTATTTATTAGAAACCGCACGTTGGGCTCCTTCTGCTGTAAATTATCAACCATGGTACTTCATTATTATTCAGGAGGAAGAAGGCAAAGAAAAACTACGGGCCTGCTACGGCCGGGAATGGTTTAAAACAGCTCCTCTTTATATTCTTATATGTGGAGACCATGAGATTTCCTGGAAAAGAAAAGACGGCAAAGACTTCTGCGATGTGGACATTTCCATTGCGGTAGAACATTTATCTCTTGCTGCTGCCGAACAGGGACTGGGATCTTGCTGGGTATGTAATTTCGATGCGGAAAAATGTAAAGAATCCTTCAACCTGCCAGCACATATAGAACCAATTGTGATATTACCTGTCGGATACCCTGATGAAAAAGCCGGATTATCGGAAAAAGAAAGAAAAAGGAAAACAATAGATGAGATAACTAAATGGGAAACGTTTTGAAAATTCAATATATAATATTAATCGGTTTAATAGCCACCCTATTTTTCAGTTGTGGGGATACCGAATGTTCGGAATCTACAAATGCCACACTAGCTGCTGTTTTTTATATTGATGAAGACAATATATCTTCCGGAGATAGTTTGTTGGTATATGGATTGCACAATGATTCCCTGTTAATAAAAGTCTCAACCCCTACTATTATTAATTTCCCATTAAAACTGGAAGAACATACAACTTCTTTTGTATTTGATTTTACCGGCGATTTACAGGTTGATTTAGTAAAAGATACCGTTCGGTTTTTTCATCAAAACTCTCCTCATTTTATCTCGGAAGCCTGTGGTTGCGCCATGTTTTACACTATTGACTCTATACGCTATACCCGTCATAAAATTGATAGCATAGCTGTTGTGAATAAAGATATCATTAATGAAGAACTCGAAAACATACAAATATTCTTTTAACTTTTTCCTATTCTTATTTGTTTTTCAAACATTATCCTCGCAAGGAGTGTTGAATAACATAATGGAAAACAACACCAAACCGTTCTTTCAGGGAATATATGTCGGTACTGATTTATTTTCACCTGTTGCTTCGTTTGTTGGGGAGGATTGGGTTTCTCTTCAGTTATCCCTTCATGCAAACCTGGACAATAAATTTTTTCCTGTTTGGGAAATAGGAATGGGAAAAGGAGATACAGTGACAGAGGAGGAACTCAAATTACATACGGATAATGCACTTTTTAACAGAATCGGTATTAATTTTAATGTCTTAAAAAGAAAAGAAGAGGATTTTGTGTTTGCTGGTTTGCGGTATGGGTTTTCTTCTTTTAATTATCATATTAATAACATCGTAATAAATGGAGGGTACTGGGACGATACGATAATAGAAAATCCCGGAAAACAATCGGCTACTGTTACCTGGGGCGAACTTCTGGCCGGTATAAACGTGCATATGTTTTCCGGTTTGTACATGGGCTGGAGTGTCGGATATAAAATAAAATTTACGGAAAAAGCTGATAATGAACATCTCAAAGCATGGTATATTCCCGGGTATGGCACTTCAAAATGGGGGATGACCTATAATATTTATTACAAACTACCTTTTTTCAGTAAATAAAATAAATATTCAATGGATAAAAAATATATCTTTACCATTCTGATTTCAAGTGTAATTATTCTGATTTTTTCTCTGAACTCTTGTGGATTAGGAAATAACGTAAAAGATAAATATTTTCATAATGAAGGGTTTATTTTTGGTACGGTTTACAATATCAAATATGAACATACAGAAGATCTGTCGGATACGATTCTGCTTGAATTAAACAGAGTAGATACGACCTTTTCCATGTTTAATCCTGATTCTGATATCTCACGGATTAATAAGAATGAACCGGATGTTTTTTTAAACAACTGGTTTGTTCGCTTATTTAAAAAAGCAGAGGAGATTTCTGTTCAGACAGATGGTGCTTTTGATATAACAGTTGCTCCGTTAGTAAACCTATGGGGTTTTGGCTTTGAAAAAAAAGACAGTATCCGTCAGGATGCTATTGATAGCTTAATGAATTACATCGGGTATCAGAAGGTAAGAATGGAAAATAACAGGATTGTAAAAGAACATCCGGAAACATTACTGGATGTTTCCGCTATTGCCAAGGGTTTTTCCTGTGATATAATAGCAGATCTGCTGGAAGCAAAAGGAATTGAGAATTACCTGATTGAAATTGGTGGAGAGATGCGGACAAAAGGCCAGAATCCTAAAGGACACCATTGGATTGTCGGAATTACAGAACCGGATGAGGAAATGGAAAAACAGACTATTCTGCAAAAGATTTATTTATATGATAAAGCGCTTGCTACTTCCGGCAATTACAGGAATTTTTACTATAAAGACGGACAGAAATATGCTCATACCATCGATCCGAAAACCGGTTATCCGGTATTACATACTCTCTTAAGTGCTTCTGTAATTGCGGATGACTGTATGACCGCAGATGCCTATGCAACGGCTTTTATGGTATTGGGACTTGAAAAGACAAAAGAGGTATTAGGAAAACATCCGGAATTGAATGCTTACCTTATTTATACGGATGAAAAGGGGGAAAATCAGGTTTTCTATACGGAAAACTTTGATATACACTTTGTTTATTGAATACATTTGTTCATTTTTAGAATAAAAATTAATTATGCAGAAAGATACCAGGAAAAATAAAAAAAATAATTCTTCCGGAAAAAAGAAGACGAAAAATAACGGAAAAGAATTGAAACGACACGAACTGATGGATGCAGTTATTACCTTTTTTAATAATCATCCGGATGATGCGTTTACATCTTCTCAGGTCTCAAAAATGCTGAATATTAAAAAGTATCCTCTGAGGCAGGAGATATCCGGTACTTTGAATTTTCTGGTTGAGGACGAATTTCTTGCTGAAGTTTCAAAAGGCATTTATAAGCTGCGATTTAAAGGAAGTTATGTAGAGGGCATTTTCGATAAAAAATCCAACGGGAAAAATTTTGTGATTCCAGACGATGGAAGTGAACCTGTTCTTATTGCAGAACGTAATTCACTCCATGCCATGCGGGATGATAAAGTGAAAGTAAGACTTTATGCCAAACGCAAAGGTCAGGAACCGGAAGGTGAAGTTATTGAAATACTTGAACATAATAAAGATACATTTGTAGGAAATCTTGAAGTTTCCGCGAATTTTGCTTTTTTGCTGACAGATAAAAGATGGGCAAATGATATTTTTATTCCCAAGGATAAACTCAAAGGCGGAAAATCCGGAGATAAAGCAGTGGTTAAAATAACTTCCTGGCCGGAGCAGGCAAAGAATCCCATTGGAGAAGTCATTGATATTCTTGGAGCAACCGGAGAAAATAACGCGGAAATGCATGCTATTCTTGCCGAATATGGGCTGCCTTACAAATACCCGCTCAAGGTTGAAAAATCAGCAGATAAAATCTCTGCTGAAATAACAGAAGAAGAAATTCAAAAACGGGAAGATTTTCGGAAAATTCCGACTTTTACGATAGATCCCAAAGATGCCAAAGATTTTGATGACGCTCTTTCTGTTCGGCAATTACCGAACGGCAATTGGGAAGTTGGTGTCCATATTGCGGATGTAAGTCATTATGTTCAGCCGAATACACTAATTGATAAGGAAGCCGAAGATCGGGCTACCTCTGTTTATCTGGTAGATCGTACCATCCCTATGCTGCCGGAACGATTATCGAATGAATTATGTTCTTTACGCCCGCAGGAAGAAAAACTGTGCTTCTCTGCTATTTTTGAACTGACAGAAAATGCGGAAATTAAGAATTACCGGATCGGAAGAACCATCATCATGTCCGACAGGCGATTTACATACGAAGAAGCAGAAGAAATACTGGAAACCGGAAAAGGAGAAATGAGCAAAGAATTACTCACACTCAATACCCTGGCTAAAATTCTCCGGGAAAAACGTTTTGCATCCGGTGCCATTGATTTTGATCGTTTCGAAGTAAAATTTGAAATTGATGACAAAGGAAAGCCTCTGAATGTATATTTTAAAGAAGCAAAAGATTCCAATAAGCTCATTGAAGAATTTATGCTTCTTGCAAACCGTACAGTTGCTGAATTTGTCGGGAAGCCCAAAAAAGGGAAGAAAACCAAAACATTTATTTACCGTATCCATGATATTCCTAATCCTGAAAAAATGGAGAATTTGTCTTCTTTTGTCGGACGCTTTGGATATAAAATTAAAACAGAAGGAAACAATAGTGATATTTCTAAATCTATCAATAAATTACTGGATCACGTAAAAGGCAGAAAAGAGCAGAATCTGATAGAAACCGTAGCCATACGTGCAATGGCCAAAGCGATTTATTCCACTCATAATATCGGACATTACGGATTGGCTTTTGAATACTATACTCATTTTACATCTCCTATCCGTCGTTATCCGGACTTGCTGGTCCATCGCCTGCTTGAACGTTACATGGCCGGTGGGAAAAGTGTACCCGAAATAAAGTATGAGAAAGAATGCAAGCATTGTTCGGATATGGAACAACTGGCTTCCAATGCAGAGCGTGCTTCTATCAAATACAAACAGGTGGAGTTTATGAGTGATAAACTGGGACAGATATTCGATGGAGTCATATCCGGAGTAACAGAGTGGGGGATTTATGTAGAACTAAATGCCAACAAATGTGAAGGAATGATACCTATTCGTGACCTGGATGATGATTTTTATGAATTTGATGAAAAAACATATAGCCTCATCGGAAGACGGAAGAAAAAAAGATACCGTCTGGGAGATGACATTACGGTAAAGGTAGCTCGTGCCAATCTGGAAAGGAAACAGCTCGATTTTGCTTTAATATCGGAATAAAAGAATAGAAGGACCCAAAAGTTGACATGTAAGACAGGGCTGTAAATATAAAGCATACATTTACAGCCCTGTCTTTTTTATTTCTATTTCTTTTATGTTAAAATAGCATAGGTATTTTTATTCCTAAAAAATTAAATTCCATAAAGTTAATTCTTATCTTTGTTAAAACTTTAACTCTATTAACAACATATTTATATGCATTTAAAATTACCCATGAAAAAGAATGTCTTTTATAAAAGGGCATTTATTTACTTTTTATTGAGCCTTTTTTTTGGAGGAACTGCCATATCACAGAACATTTTTATTAATGAGATCAGTGGTAATGATAAATGGCTGGAACTCTATAATAGTGGAGATTCGGAAATAAATATTTCCGGATATAATATTGTTAAGGTCGATGAATTAGGAGAAGAAAGTCTTTGGGAGATACCAGCGGGAAGTAAAATTCCTGCACGAGGTTTTATATCCTGGGAGCGGGATCAGTATAATCCTGCATACGGTTTTACCTGGGGGATATCCGCAAGAAAAAATGTTGCATTCCGACTGATAAATAACTCCGGAGAAGAAATCGATTATTTTGAAATCAGGCATGAACTGTTTTCTGAAGGGGAAGGCCGGACGGTTGGTCGTGAAACAGATGGAGGAGAAAAACTGGTTATTTTTAAACAGGGAACTAAAAATGCTTCCAATAGTGGCGGTATCGTATTAGATAAGACGGAAAATCCGGATAGAATCGTTATAAATGAAATCAGTGGAAATGAAAAATGGTTTGAGATATATAATGCAGAAGATAAAAAAGTAAATCTTACCGGTTATCGGATCCTTAAAATCGATGAAACAGGAGCCGGCAATTTCTGGGATATTCCTGCCGGCACTGAAATAGGTCCGAAAGGATATTTAAGCTGGAAACAGGATGCCGATAAAACAGATGGTTCCACTTTTACCTGGGGTATTTCCGCAAGAAGGAACGTAGTGCTTAAAATTTATGACAGCAATTTTACTGCGGTCGATTATTTTGAGATCGGACATGAATTGTTTTCGGAAGGAGAAGAGCGCACGGTAGGGTATGAAACGGACGGAGGTGGAAAGTTGATTATTTTTAGCAAGGGAAGCAGAGAAGCTTCTAATTCCTCCGGAACTATACTAACTCCTACAGAAAATCCCAAACAGATATATGTAAATGAAATCAGCGGAAATGAAAAATGGCTGGAAATTTATAATGCGGAAAAAACAGAAGTGAATTTAACCGGATACAGTCTGCTGAAAATTGATGAATATGGCGCCGGTTCATTCTGGCAGATTCCTTCCGGAACAACAATCCCTGCTGATGGCTTCCTTTACTGGACTCAGGGTGATAACGAAGAACAAACATTTACCTGGGGAATATCTGCAAGAAAAGATGTCGCTTTTAAAGTCTATGACAATAATTTTACTGCCTTGGATTATTTTGAAGTAAAAATGCCGGGACTTTATTCGGAAGGAGGTCAGCAAACAGTTGGCCGGAAAACAGATGGCGCTGAGGAATTACAGGTATTTCTGATAGGTACGCCAGGTGCTTCTAATGGAAAAGCAAACAGCATAAACGAGTTCTCTGTTTCTGAAAAAACAATCATATATGTTCAGGATAAAACTCTTTATTTCCTGGAAGATGTAATGTACCTTTCCGTAGTTGACCTTTCCGGAAAAAACATTCTTACCAGTGAAACAACAAAAGAAAACGACCGGATTAACCTAAGTTTCCTTGCAAATGGTATTTATATACTAAAAATGGAAACAAATAATGGAATAAAAATAGCGAAAATCCTTCTGGAATAGAAAAGTGGATAGCTGGCCTGGAAGATTAAGAAGTTGTCTAACAAGTAAAATACACCTCTTGGCAACAGCTATTTTTTCATAATTCTATCAATTGCCAGCGTATCATCCTATTCAACTCTTAAAAAACCGCAGGAGCACAATATTGCAATTAATTTCTTTGCGTACATTGTGCCTTTGCGGTTTGTTACAATAGAGAATAAGAGATGCTCCGTATTTTATTCTGTTTATTTTTTTGTTCCGAGACTTGACTTTGCCTTATTTATTTTGTATATTTATATCCATGATAAAAAAATGCGAATGCAGAATATGTTATACATAACAGTGTTTTTTCTTCTTCTGACGGTTTCTTTCTTTTTGTTTTTTCAACCGGAAAAAACAGAAAGAAAAGGATTCTGTTTTTCTGCTTTTGTACAAAAAAAATACCTTTTGCTATCCTTTATTAATGAAACAATTTTTTCACTTCTAGCAGTTTCAAAACTGTTCCGGATACTTCTTAATTTTTCTTCTATCCGCGTTTTACATAAGGATCGGTCTGTGTCTGAGGTAAGAAATTCCACTCCTTCTTCCTTCTTTTTATCGGGAAATATCCCTTATTCTGCCTGACATCGGATTATTTTATCCATTTTATGAATAATTTCTGACTTTTTTCATCAAAAAATGATCATTTTTTGAACAATTTACTAGTTATTTATAGTTAATCGGCCTATTATTTTTTTCATTTGGCCTTTCAACTCTTTTCAATTGGCCTTCCAATTTTTTTAATTGGCCTTTCAATTAAAAAAAATGAAAGGCCAATTTGATTTTTTTTGAAACTTTTTAAAAAAACACATTTTTGACCTTCCTTTATTAAATAATAGTTTAATAAAAAAGTATCTTTGTAAGAAATAATGAAATAAAATAATAATTCTGAGCAGTGAAATAAAAAAGGAAATCACTCATTTTCCTTCCGGATAAAAGTTAACCCGTTAACCCTGAGAACTGAGATAGTATTAGTAGTTTGCTTACTACCTTTAGATAAATGATTTAAAATTAAAGGATAATTCAGATGGATAAATAAAGGTGTATAAGATGCTGAAAAATAATGTCCTGTCTTTTTTAAATAAAATTACAATCCGTAAAAATCAGTGGCATTAAATCTTGCCTATAATTATTTTCCGGCATAAGAAACAATACCCTTATTTCCGGTCTGAATATAAATCTCGGAACCGGTGAAGCTACTCCGGAGGAATGGTGGGAACGATTCAGGATATCTATCATCTTCCGGGCCGGGAGAGATTGCGACATGTTAGAAGGGAAAATAATAAATCAGATTTCTCAGATACTGTTTTTAGTTTTAATTATCGTATGTATTTGCGTAATAATTATAATCATTCATAACTGTATGCAGGAAGTCCATCTCTGTCTGATGAATTGTGGTAATACCTGTAATTTCCATTACTTTTTCGACTACCTGTTTTAATACATATTCGTTCTGGCTGGTACTGGCTCCCCGAGTAAGCTGGCGAATAATTTCCATATCTTTATCACTCAGCTTCATAACTTCCGGGTAAGTGGGTACATATCCCTCTTCATATGCTTTTGAAAGTTTAATGTCTTCAAGACGAATGTCCCGGTTAAGAGATATCACAGTGGTGCCTGCAGCCATATCTCCGACGTGTTGGCCGTTTTTGGAAGAGGCAATTGTAATAATGGCTACCAGACCGGAAAAAAGCTGAATATCTACAATCCGGAATATCCAGCGCATAAAATAATTTCCGATGCCCGGAGCAGAGCCATCCAGCTTAACCACCCTTATCTTTGCTGCTTTCTTTCCCGGCGTCTGCCCCTGATAAAATGTTTCGAAAAGAAAGGAATAAAAAACAACAGGAAGGGCAGCAAAAAAAAGGATAATAACAAGAACTGTTTCATCCATATTCATTATGCCATCGGATATTAAAACCAGTAGAAAAGATATCAATGCAATATATGCCCCTTTTATGATCATATCAATAATATAGGCAATAATTCGTGAACCCAGTCCCGATAGTTCATAAGTTAATTTTACATTCTGAGCGGTGTCAATAAAGACATGTTGTGCCATTTCCAAAAAATAATTTTGTTATTCCCTGCAAATATACTACATTCGTCCGTTAATTTTATACCTGGAATGCGAGAAGTTGTTTTCATAAAGAAAAATGAAGAAAGATGGAAAAAGCTGGAAAAGGATATTCCTAACCAGACTCCGGATGAGCTGGCAGAAAGCTTTATTGAGCTGTCAGACGACGTGGCATACGCCCGGACATTTTATCCCGGCTCGGATACGGAACGTTACCTGAATGCTCTTTTAAGTCGTTTTCATCAGGTGATATATAAAAACAAGAAAGAAAAAAAAGGACGTTTCCTTACTTTCTGGAAATACGAAGTCCCTCTGACGGTTCGTAGCCATCACAAAGAGTTATTTTATTCTTTTCTCTTTTTCGCTGTTTTTGCTCTCATCGGAGCTTTTTCTGCAGCAAAAGATGATACTTTTGTCCGGTTAATTCTGGGTGACAGGTATGTAAACCAGACGATACAGAATATAGAAACAGGAGATCCCATGGCAATTTATAAATCGGGAGGGAGTACGTCGTCTTTTCTTATGATTACCACAAATAACATTGCCGTATCTTTCATGGTTTTCATATATGGATTGTTTTTTTCCATAGGTACCGTATATATCCTGATGACAAATGGAATTATGCTGGGATCGTTTCAGTATTTTTTTTATGAAAAAAATGTATTCTTAGATTCCATTACCTCCATCTGGCTACATGGCACCCTGGAAATATCTGCTATTGTAATTGCCGGAGGTGCCGGTTTGGTAATGGGAAATAGCCTGTTGTTCCCCAAGACCTACTCCCGGAAAAATTCTTTTATGAAAGGAGCAAAGGATGGATTGAAGATCCTAGTCGGACTGATCCCCGTATTTATTATTGCCGGCTTTCTGGAAGGTTTTATAACCCGCTATACAAAGATGCCACTTCCGGTAAGTGCCACTATTATTTTATCTTCTTTAGCATTTGTGATTTTTTACTTTATAATATATCCTATTCGGTTAGAAAAAAAAATAAAAAAATATGAACAAAAGAATTGAACTACACCAGGAACGGAATCTCAGCGAGAAGCTGTCCGATTCCTTTGCTTTTATAAAGCAGAATTTCAAGGGACTGATGAAGCCGATGTTATATGTAGCCATTCCGCTTTCCCTTTTATCCGGATATGCTCTTTCCGAATATTTTTCCCTTTTATTCGGAATGATGGACGATACATTCTATTCTTCCGCATTAGAGACAACAGGAGGATTAATCAGATTTGCCGGACTATATGGATTATTTATTCTCTGTCTGTTTGTCGGAAGTATTCTTCTTGTATGTATTGTATATGCATATGTCTCTTTATATGAAGAAGGGAAAGAAAAAGAAATTCCGGTATTTAAAAGAGTAAAAGAACGGGTATGGCGCTTTATCGGTTATAATATACTATATGGTATTATCACCTCCATCGTTGTTTCTGTGGTAGTGATAGCTGTAGCAGTCCCCGTTGTTGCTCTTTTTTCTAATGATTCTAATTCATCTGTGGCAGTTGCGGTTCTGTTACTACTCGTTTTCTTTTTCATTTTTTTTGTAGCACTTATTTTCTTTTCTATCTTTTATTATATCCTTCAGACGGTCATCTTTTTTGAAGATCATGATTTTAAAGGAAATATATCACGGACACTCAGTCTGCTCAAAGGAAACTGGTGGAATACGGCAGGATATTTATTTATCTCTTCTCTTATTATGCAGATAGGATACGGTATCTTTTATATTCCTTTATATATTGTGATGATGATCAGTGCATTCGGAATCGGAATGGGATATTCTTCCATGACTCAGATTCCTGTTATCATCTCTTCTATGATTGCTTCTGCCGGTATGTTTCTACTCCTTCCGCTTATGAATCTCCTGATTAGCTTTCAGTATTATAATCTGGCCGAAAAGAAAGATGGAACCGGATTACTTAATAAACTCGGACAGCTCGGAACTCCGGTGGATGAAAGTGATGATTCCTCGTATTTGTAAAAGTTAGTTCTGATTAAAAACAGAAGGAATAAAAATATTGAAAACAACAGTTCGTTATATTATTTTCTTGCTATTTCTGGCAATCGGTCCGGATGGATTTTCTCAGGAAGAACCTGTACAGATAACCAAAGAAACAGAGGTCGAACTGCGTACCCCTTCCCAGGCAAGTATTGATAAATTTAATCAGGATGAGCATTTTCAGTATGAAGAAGAAACCTATTCTCCCGGTTTGTTAATGCGCTTCCTCATGTGGTTGCTGGAAAAGATACTTCCCAGTATTCAATATGACGAAGTGGCTCAGGTATCTACCAATATATGGGAGTATGTAATTATTCCTCTTGCTGTCCTTATCATTCTCATTGTTATCTTTAAATTTCTTGGAGTTAATTTCTCAGGAATTTTCGGAAGAAAAGCAAAAGCTATAGACATCCGATACGAAGTAGGGCAGGAGGACGTTCGTATTTCTCCGTTCGATCAATTGCTTGAAGAAGCCATGAATGCCCGAAATTTCCGTCTTGCTGTCCGTTATCTTTATCTTAAAACGTTACAGGAACTGAATACAAGGGAATTGATTGAATGGGATCCGAACAAAACGAACCATGCCTATATCCGTGAATTATCTTCCGATCTTTCTTTACAGCATTCATTCAGTGAAAAAGTATATTTATTTGAACAAGTCTGGTACGGAGAATATGAGATCGGAGAGCCGGAATTTCAGCAAATAAAGGAAATATTCAGTGTGTTTAACCGAAAAATACAACAACCGGGCAAGGCATGAAAAAGAAAGAATGGATATACATAATCATTGTCGGTTGTATTTTTATATTTCTTGTAATCGGACAATATAATAAAAAGGAGCCGATAAACTGGAAAGTTACATTGGCCAATAACGATAAACAACCCTTCGGAACCTATGCTTCCTTCGAACTTTTTAAGGAAATGTTTCGGAAAGACATGAAAGTATCACGGCTTCCTGTTTATAACCAACTCAAAGAAAGCTATACTACTTCAGGCAGCTATATTTTCATACAACAGGAATTCTTTATTGATAAACTCGATATGGAAAAACTACTGGAGTTTGTAGAAAACGGAAATTCTGTTTTTATAGCTGCGGAAGTTTTTCCTAAACGCTTTTTAGATACATTGCTTGTGACAAATGCAAAGGTAGATATGGCACGGTATTATATGAAAAGTTCTGAAGATGGGGGAGGAGATAGCACCTCTGTTTTTCAAAACGTCATGGAAGCAGGAGCGCCAAAGGAAGAATTATCATTGGCTGTAAAAGAAAATGAGATTTACCGGATGGATAAAAACCATTCTTTATCCTATTTCAAAAGCTTTGACCTTTATCATACCACCATATTGGGATATTCACATAAACAAGGAGTTGCTGATTTTATAAGAGTACAATATGGAAAAGGATTTTTTTACCTGAATACCAATCCGGTTGCTTTTTCCAATTACTACGTGCTCAATAAAGAAACAAATAAATATGCTTTTACCGCACTTTCCTATCTGCCGGTAGACCAGCCGGTTGTATGGGATGAATACTTAAAACAGGGAAGAGTCGGAGAAAACCATATTCTGCGGGAATTATTGTCCTATCCGGAACTAAAATGGGCTTACTACCTGGCGTTAGTAGAAATCCTTGCCTTTGTTATCTTTGAAGGAAAACGTCGTCAGAGAGTCATTCCTGTATATAAGCCATTAGCAAATCAAACAGTAGATTTTGTAAAAGTTGTCGGTTCCTTATATTACAATAAGCACAATAATACTGACATTGCCATGAAAAGAATTACTTATCTGCTGGAATATATACGTACTCATTTTTATGAATCAACAGATAATCTGAATAAAGAATTTATAGAACGGCTGGCGGAAAAAACAGGCTGTGAGAAGAAATTTATCCAACAAATGGTGGAAACTATTAACAAGCTGAAAAAACAATCGGATCGCGACTGGATGTCAAATCAGGACCTTATAACGATCAACGATATGATTGAAGAATTTTACTCCAAAGCAAAAAATTGAATGAACTTTTATAAAGTAAATTCGTTATAAATTCTGTACTTTTGCAGAAGATAACAAACCAACTTACACTAATAGAAAATATAATTATGGCAAAAGAATTCACTGAAGCAAGTTTTGAAGAAATAATAAATTCCGGTAAACCTGTAATGGTAGATTTTTGGGCAGAATGGTGCGGTCCGTGCAGGAAAATTGCTCCCATGATCGATGAATTATCAGAAGAATACAGCGAACAGATTACCATTGGCAAAATAAATGTCGAAGAAGAAGCGGACCTGAGTGAAAAGTATTCTATCCGTAGTATTCCTACTTTATTGTTTTTTAAAGACGGACAATTAGTGGACAAACATATCGGAGATATTTCCAGAAAAGATCTGGTAGACAAAATTACTGCTGTAGTAAGCTAATTTTGTGGCAGATAATCCACAAAAAGAAGTTAAATAAAATATATGATTTCTCTGAATACTGAAAAGACAGAGAAAAAAGGAGTTTTTCAAAAGATGGAAAACTCCTTTTTTATCATAAACCGGTTGTCGATAAAACTTCAGCTATAATAAAAGGCAATCACACAAATAAGTTATGCACCAATTCTTCCTTCCAAGAAAGAGGGCAGCTTTTTGGGTTTTGCCAATTGCAGGGTCAGTGTAACTAAAAGGGGGACTTTAGAAATAAACAGTAAGACTACCGGGAAGGAAATAAACTATTCCGCAAAAGCTGCAGGATCTATGAAAAAACAGCTCTTTATCAAATCCCATTCTCCCGTAACTCCTTTTATCTCTTAGTTTTTTTTATCTTTGCCCGGAAAATAATACAAAAGAATGAAATGGTTTCAATTGAAGGAGTAACAGTTGAATTCGGAGGTTTTACTTTACTGGACAATATTTCTTTTATTATTAACAAAAAAGAAAGAGTTGCATTAGTAGGAAAAAACGGTGCCGGGAAATCGACTTTATTAAAAATAATATCCGGCTTGCAACCTCCTACCAGAGGACAGATTGCCATGCCAAAAGAAACGACTGTCGGTTATCTCCCTCAGCAAATGACTCATGACGATGTCCGCACTGTTAAAGAAGAAGCCGAACAGGCTTTTCAGCATATTTTTAAGCTACAGGAATACATTGATAAGCTGGGAGCAGAAATTGCCGGGAGAACAGACTATGATTCCGAAGATTACCATCAATTGATTGACCGGCTCACGATTGCCAATGAAAGGTTCGCTATTGCGGGAGGAGCCAATTTTCATGCTGATATTGAAAAAACACTTTTCGGTCTTGGTTTTACTCGTAACGACCTGGATCGTCCCACTAAAGAATTCAGTGGTGGATGGCGGATGCGGATCGAACTTGCCAAATTGCTCCTCAGGCGGCCGGATGTCCTCCTTCTGGATGAGCCCACTAATCATCTCGATATAGAATCTATCCAATGGCTGGAAAATTTTCTGGCTTCCAGTGGAAGCGCTGTCCTGCTTGTCTCTCATGACAGGGCGTTTCTGGATGCCGTCACTTCGCGGACGATCGAAATATCGCTGGGTAAAATATATGATTACCGGGTTTCTTATTCTAAATATGTAGAACTCCGGAAAGAATTAAGGGAACAACAATTACGGGCTTACGAAAATCAGCAGAAACAAATTCAGGAAACAGAAAAGTTTATAGAGCGATTTCGTTACAAAGCAACCAAAGCCGTACAGGTACAATCCCGCATCAAGCAACTGGATAAGCTGGACAGGCTGGAAGTTGATGACGAAGATAATTCTTCCCTGAATCTTAAATTTCCTCCGGCTACCCGCTCCGGTAGTTATCCGGTAATTATTGAAGGACTTACTAAATATTATGGAGACTATTTAATCCTTGAAAATATTTCCCTGACTATTAACCGGGGAGAAAAAGTGGCTTTTGTCGGTAAAAACGGAGAAGGTAAATCCACACTAATAAAATGTATGATGGGGGAAACGGATTTCTCCGGAAAACTAACCTTGGGACATAATGTCCGGATCGGATATTTTGCACAGAATCAGGCTCAGTTATTAGATGAAAATGTAACGGTATTCGATACGATTGATTATGTGGCACAAGGAGATATCCGTACGAAAATAAGAGATATTCTCGGAGCTTTTATGTTTGGGGGAGAGGCCAGTGATAAGAAAGTAAAAGTACTTTCCGGTGGCGAACGGAGCCGTTTAGCCATGATTCGTTTATTACTTGAACCTGTAAACCTTCTTATCCTTGATGAACCCACCAATCATCTGGATATGCGTTCTAAAGATGTCCTGAAAAAAGCGATAAAAGAATTTGATGGTACCGCTATCATTGTTTCGCACGACAGGGAATTTCTGGACGGTCTGGTTGACAAGGTATATGAGTTCGGAAATAAAAAAGTCAGAGAACATCTGGGAGGGATTTATGAATTCCTGCAAAAGAAAAAAATGGAAAATCTGCAGGAGCTGGAAAGAAATCAGAAAAAAGTTACCGGACTTCAGGAAACGGAAAAGATAGTTTCTGAAAATAAACTTAGTTACGAAGCTCAGAAAGAACAGAACCGTATCATTAAGCGCCTCGAAAAACAAGTATCACAGGCAGAAGAAAAAATAGGAACCCTCGAGCAGCAGATAGCGATGCTGGAAGAAAAGATGAATCTTCCGGAAAATAGTGCTGATATGGATTTATTTAAGCGGCATGGAGAATTAAAAAAGCAACTTGTCCTTGCCATGGAAAATTGGGAAACTCTGACGCTGGAGCTCGAAGAAAAGAATGAAAAATAAAAAGTATCAAGCAAGCCTTTTTATTTTAGTGACGTCTTGTAGCATTACACACAAATTTGCGGGAAATAACGGACCTGGAAGAAAGAAGGTAAAAAGATACCCCGGATATGATCATTGCGTTAAAAATTTAATGGTTTTACCACCCACTGCACGTAGCGTCAGGCATTCCGGGGAAAAAACAGAGTGGAAGGTTGGCGTATTCAAGTGCCGTTGTTCGGTTGCCGTGTGCTGAGGCAGCACGGCTAATGATATGCCGCCACTCCGTGGCTCTGAAGGGTTGATGGCGTACCGTATTTTCGTTCCGGTCTTTCTTTTATTTATACTGCTTTGAGAATACTTCACGAATCTGAAAGTCTTGATTCTTGATTCGAGGAATGTCGGCGTAATTCGCTTGCCGTGTGCTGAGGCAGCACGGCTAATGATATGGCGCCACTCCGTGGCTCTGAAGGGTTGGTGGCGCACCTTATTTTCGTTCCGGTCTTTCTTTTATTTATACTGCTTTGAGAATATTTCACGAATCTGAAAGTCTTGATTCTTGATTTGAGGAATGTCGGCGTAATTCGGTTGCCGTGTGCTGAGGCAGCACGGCTAATGATATGGCGCCACTCCGTGGCTCTGA
>JAJQEC010000122.1:46219-47333 GCA_021201815.1 Candidatus Azobacteroides sp.
AGGGTTGATGGCGCATCGTATTTTCGTTCCGGTCTTTCTTTTATTTATACTGCTTTTGAGAATATTTCACGAATCTGAAAGTCTTGATTCTTGATTCTTGTTTCTTGTCTCTATTTAACATTCTTGTCCCTGTGGGTAATACTTATAGAAGCCTGTGCAGTAGGCATTACCAGTACATCGTTGATATTTACATGCGGAGGCGCTTCGCATACATACAGGATGACATCTGCAATATCTTCAGCGGTTAATGGTATAAAACCCTCATAAACAGCCTTTGCTTTTTCTTCATCCCCTTTGAAACGTACCAGGGAAAATTCTGTTTCAGCCTGTCCCGGAGCTACCTGGGAAACACGTATATTATAAGGCAGCAGATCGATACGCATGGCTTTACTCAGGGCATCTACCGCATGCTTTGTCGCACAGTACACATTTCCATTGCTGTACACTTCTCTTCCGGCAATGGAACCGATATTTACAATATGTCCCTTGCGACGTTCCACCATACCGGGAGATACAAGACGGGTAATATATAATAGCCCTTTAATATTCGTATCAATCATCCGTTCCCAGTCATCAATCACTCCGGATTGAATCGGATTTAATCCCACCGCCAGACCGGCATTATTGATAAGGATGTCAATTTCTTTCCACTCTGCCGGAAGATTATCTATTGCATGTTGTACATCAGCCAGTTTCCGTATATCAAAACAAAGAGGAAATATCTCCACTCCATATTTTGCCCTGATACTTTCGGATACTTCTTCCAGTTTTTCTTTTCTTCTACCGGTAAGAATTAAGGCATGTCCTTTTTCCGCGAATTTTTCTGCAGCAGCTTTTCCTATTCCGGAAGTAGCTCCGGTGATAAGCGTAATTTTATTCATGTTTCTTTTTTTTTAGAAGGGGTAAAGGTAATTTTTTTTATGAGAAAATAACCGGGATAGTTATCCAGAAACTTCACAATTTTTCTTTTTGGTTTTGTTGCTACTTTTGATCAAACCCCACCCCTTTGGCGGAGCCAGAAAAGAAATTATTATTCCCAAACCCCACCCCTTTTCCTTTGGAAAAGGTACTCCCCTCGTACGTTTGCATGAGAATCATTCTTTGTCTAAAATAT
>JAJQEC010000044.1 GCA_021201815.1 Candidatus Azobacteroides sp.
TTCTTCTGATAATTTGGAAGTTAGCCGGATTATGTTAGAGAGAGAGAGAGAGAGAGCACACCATTATTAACCTGCGTACACGCGTATAAGAAATTTTTTCTTTTTTTACAACAATCACTCCTTTATTTTCTTCTTCTATTTACATTTACCAAGGTAAATTCCGGTAAAAAGGCATGCTTTTATTTTCTTAATAAAAGGCATTTTCTTTATTGCAAAGAAAAATATTTTATCAGGATATTTCTTTTATATCCTGTTCCTCTTCTTATGTTTTATCCATTCCCGTATTTCCGATTTTTTTCAATATTCAAAATAAAATTTAATATGAATAAAGAACTACTTATCAAAGTGCTTTATGCCCTTTTGCTGGTCCTTTTTCTTCCGGCGGGAGGATATGCACAAAGCCAGTCCTCTACTTTCAGGGCAAATACCGATAATGTGTTTGTTACTCCCGGTGCGTATGTGTTGATCAATGTATTAAATAATGATGAACTGGGAGAATGTGAGGAAAGTACGGTAAATCTTTCTATTCAGAGTATTCCCCAACATGGTAGTTATCTGCTTAATACAAGCAGTAAGGTTATCCGTTATATTCCTCAATCGGGATTTACAGGAAAAGACAGCCTGAGTTATGAACTGGAATGTAACGGAAAAACCAGTACTGCCTGGGTATATCTGAATGTCAATGATAAACCGGATAATATGGAAATGGATGTTTGTGCGATTACCCCTCCTTCTACCTCATGGGATATTGAGCAGGTGGGCTATACCAATGAATTTGTCCATGTCTTTGCACAACCTTTTGTCGGAGATATTGACAATGACGGACAACAGGAAATTATTGCTGTAAACCAGGTTGCTAATAACCTGAGTGATCTGATTTATATATTTAATCCGGATCTGACATTAAAAAGGAGTATTCCTATGCCGGCAGATATGGAAACCTTTACGGCTTATCCTTTATTAATTGCTGATGTAGACAGGGACGGCTTCGGTGAGATTATTATCGGAACCGGGAAAAATGACGGATATAAACTTTATTGTTTCCGATACGATGGTACGTTAATGTGGACTTCTGCTTATTCTTATTTTAAGAATACTCCTCCGGCAACAGGGGCGGGAAATTCGGTAGGGTTAATTATCGGGGATATCAATAATGATGGGTATCCTGAGGTAGTTGCAGGAGACAGGATTTTTGATGCGGTAACCGGAAACCTTCTTGCTGATCTTCCGGATGGACCCAGAGGAGGAATGATGTCTTCCACGGGATATGGTTACCTTCCGGCCATGGCTGACTTTGACAATGACGGACAGTTGGAAATTGCCTGTGGCAGTTGTGTGTATAAAGCAACAATTACGGATCGTAGTGCTGCTGCCTATGTAAATGGAAGTAATAGTGTCAGTATTCTTTCTTCTGTAAGTGCACAACTCGATGCTACAAGAATAGACGGATTTACTTCTGTTGCTGATATTGATGGGGACGGATATCTCGATGTTGTGGTGGTAAATGGTACAGCTATGAATGCTACAACAATTTATAATCAGACTTGCCTGATGTATGCATGGAGTCCCCGCAGAGGAGTAGTTTTGGATCAGATTACACCTCCTTCTCAAGGAAGAACATGGATGGGTTCCCGCGCATTTATCGGAGATGTGACAGGAAACGGAGAGCCGGATATTTGTTTTACATATGGTACACAGGTTAATAATGTGAACGGAGGAGGAATGGCCGGGTACAGTTATAATAAATCTACCGGAAAGTTTATGGAAATATTCTCCGGTATTACCTCCGATACTTCCGGAGCTACCACTATGTCCATGTTCGACTTTGACCTTGATGGAGAAGTAGAACTCGTGTACCGTGATGAAACGGATATGCGCATTATCGACAAAGATGGAATTGACAGAATTACTTTCCCGTGCTTTTCGTGGACACATACGGAATATCCGGTTATTGTAGATATTGATAAAAACGGCCATGCTGATATTATCGTTTCTGGTTCGTTGACAAAGGATGAAAGGGCTACAAAAGTGCGTCTTATCCATTATCGCCATCCTCAGGATGAATGGGCTAAATGCCGTACCGTAAATCATCAGCATGCTTATAACCCTGTATATATCAATGAGGATCTGACTATTCCGCAATATCCGATTAATCCGGTTACCGAATTTGTCAGTAAAGACGGAACCAAAAGGTCCAGGCCTTTTAATCATTTTCTACAGCAGGTTGGAGACCTTAATTCGGAAGGAGAGACGCTTTCACACGGTCCGGATCTCTATTTTGACAAGAATTTCAGGAATCAGATGGAATGGGATGCCGTAACCGATAAACTCAACATTACTCTTGGGATTAATAATCAGGGTGACGGATCGTATACCGGTAATCTTCAGGTTTCTACTTTCCTGATTGATGAAAATCAGAATCCTACTGTAGAAACACTGGTGGGCGATATTGTACTTCCTTCTATGGCTATTGCCCAGAATCAGTTTACTTCTGTTTCCTATGAATTGAATAATATCTCTACTCTCCTCCAGTCAACTCCGTACACAACCTGGGAAATACGCCTGAATTGGGATGAGGTAAACAAAGAATATCCGAAGAATATGGAAGAGTGCCGCTATTATAATAACGTTACAAATAAAATCTCTCTGGTTACCGGGGAGCATGTGATGTGTGAAAGCATTCCCGGAGATATTACGACTTGTGAATGGGTAAAACTGTCTCCGAAAGAAGCTTATACTTATTACTGGTATGATACGGATACACCGGCCGGTATTGCAGAGGCCATCCATGAAGGTGATTCTATGATGGTTTGTAAAGACCATACTCCTGTACAAACTTATTACATACAGATCTGGGATAAAAATAAAACTCAACTTCTTTCCGATAAGCTCGAACCTGTAGAGGTATATCTTTTTCCCGATTCTCTTATCTGGACCGGACTGGCAAATGATCAGGACTGGCATAATTATGAAAACTGGTTTAATCCTACCGGTACCCTTTATCCGAATGGAAATGTTCCCAGAAGTTGTACAAATGTATTGATACCAGATGTCGTTTCAAACTATCCGGATCTTTCTCCGCAGAAAACCAGATATGACAATTATTCTCACAGTGAATGTGCAAATATTTCTTTTGAATATGGAGGTGAGGTAGCTAATCCTGATAGTCTTATCTATCAGAAAGCCTACGTGCAGTTATCGCTGCTCAGTAACCGTTGGTATATGCTTTCTTCTCCTTTGCAGGATTTCTATCCGGGGGATTATTATGTCCGGGACCCCAATCCCTGTGAGGATGATGTATTTGTATATACACGACTTTTCGGAATGAAAAATCCACATTCAGGGCAATATGTAGAAGCAGACTGGACCGGCACTTTTCACAATCCTAACCTCCCGTTGGAAGCAGGGCTGGGATTCTCTCTCTGGATAGATGATAAACAGCCGGATGCATCCATTCATGATTCGATTGCTTTTTCTTTTCCTAAGTATGATCCGTACTATATCGTATACGGGACGAATTGTAGCAAGAACTATTGGGTGAAGATCGACCGGGATAATCATCATCGTTTTGTTTTTGAAAAGAACATGGATCCGGTCACCGGCAAAATTTCTCTTTCTTCTTCGGCTACGGTAGCGAAACATATGACCATCGTGGGAAACCCCTTTATGGCAACGCTGGACTTCGAACAATTTTATAATTATAATGACACTTATATAAATGACTATTATCAAATACTGGATGAGAATGATGGGAACTTTGTTTCTTTCCAGCTCGGAGGAATATCTACCGGAACCCTTACTCAATATATAGCCCCCATGCAGTCTATTCTGATAGAATCGAAACAACCTTTCTCCGAACTTTATACATTCGGGCACATGACCACCACACAGCCGGGAGCAAAATTACGCTCCGCCGGGACTTATCCGAACCCGGATGTACTTTCTATGACCGTATCAAAAGACAACCAACAGAATAAAACGGTGTTGGTTTATCATAAGAACGGTATAGAACAGGAAAAGTACGGACCTGTTCCCAAGATCTTTATGGAAGATGTTACGGCACCGGTATCCGTGTTCCTATTAAACAAAGAGGATAAATTTATGGATATTCTTCATGATGCGGATCTGGACGGAAAGCAGGTATACTTGGGTCTCAGAACAGATCAGACCGGGACTCTCCGGCTGGATTTCGAAGGAACAAACCGGTTTGCCCCGGAATATGACATTTATCTGACCGATATGGAAGGGGAAAAACCGACACAGGTTAATATCCGCATTTTTCCGTATTATGAGTTTGATAAAAGTTCGGAAGATTTGTTCCTTACCGACAGATTTTATCTTTCCTTTTCTAAGCGAATGTCAACAGATATCTTACAGAGGACAGACCCGGTGATTAATACATCGGTAGAAGTCTTTTCAGCAAACGGAACCATAAAGGTAATCAGTGTAGATCGTACTCCTTTAAAAGAAGTGCAGTTATATGATCTTCAGGGAAAACTTATCTGTCATAAAAAGGGAATCAATGATTTCCGTACAGAAATAGAAGGAGCCACAGACATGCTGTACATTCTGAAAGCAAAGACAGAAAAATCAAGTAAAACGGTAAAAATTTATACAAAATAAAAGTTCGTTATTATTCATTTAAAAAAGACAAACGATGAAAAAATATGGTTATTTATTTCTCTTATCAGTTCTGTATATGATCCCAGCCATGATACAGGCACAAACTGATCTTTCGGAGGCAAGTATTAAAATTATCAATTTTTCCGAAGAAGCATTTTCCGAAGGGACAAATGAGTTTGCCGGAGGCACTCAAAGTAAAGTAAAGCTTTCCTTTAAGAAAGTCGGAGATTCAAATACATTCAGTATTTCTCAGGCAGATGTCTTTACTTGTGATGGCAATACCGGAGCGGGTATTGCAAATCTTGCTTTTACCAATACGAATAGTAATGATTATGCGTATATTCAAATAGAGAATACCGGAACATCCACTATCACCCACATCGCTTTCAGGGGATGGTATAACGCCGGGGCGAGTAATAATATGTTGACTTACGGATATAGCACTACTACCGAAGAAGAAACTGAGTTTATTGTACCTATGATCATGGAAATTATAGAAGATACGCCCTTATTCTTTCAAGCAGCCTGTTCTGTCGGGGAAACGTTTGATCAAACCGCTATCCCGGAAGTATCCGGAGTGAAATATATTCGTCTCTCTTCATCTCCTACTTTTCCGAATCTCCCTTTTAATGTCTTTTCCAATGCTAATACGAATGTCGCGATCTATGGAATTTATATCTGGACAGATGATCAGGGAATACCCTCCGGTGTGAACGTTTCTACGGAAGAAAAGCTGTCTATGAAATATGACCGGCATATTATCTCTTTTTCCCGGAAAGTAGATGCGGAGGTGCGGGATGTATCCGGAAGAGTAATGGCTCAATACAAAGGAATAACACAAATGCCTGTCTCCTGTTCAGAAAAAGGAGTATATCTTATCAGAGCTATTACACCGGACGGAGAATGCTTAACAGAAAAAATTTATTATTAATAATGGACGGGAAAAGATGAAAAAATATATGTACTATAAAAGTAATATCTGTATGATCCTGGTATTTATTATATTCTTTTCTGCTTTCTGCCAGGGAAAAGAAAAGTATTCTTTTATGGAATCAACGCAATCTCCTTCTGTGGTATTTAATGAAGAAAGTTTCTTTACCAATAATAAAACAGGGATTTTTCAGGAAACATCCTTTTTAGAACAAAAAGATGGCATGGAGATAGGAAAAGAGGAAGAAGGTTCGCTGTACGCTCCGCCTCCAAATATTGATGAGAACAGTACTCCACAAAAGATGTTGCCCTTAAAATTTTCTAAAGAGATTCTCCTATATATTTTCTTCCTTTCCCTGCTATATATAACTCTACGCAAAGGGAAAAGAAAATATAACCTTGCATAACTGGAAAGGCCGGGGTGAAAGATTATAAAGGAAAAAGAAAAGAATCCTTACCATTTGTTTTCTTTTTCCGAAACCAATCCCCGGTCTTTTTTATTTGCATTAAATGCAACAAATTTCTATTTATGCTTTTGAATATTTATTTAAATTTGCAGCCATCTTTTAACATTCAGAGTGTAACATAGTTCTCTTATTGTAAAAAATATCAGGTTATTTATGTCTTTTTCTTTTAAAAATAATGCTTTTTCTTATTCTTTTTCTGCTGATAATTTGGCGGTTAGCCGGATTATGTTAGAGAGAGAGACTACCACTCACTAAGTAATTTACTAACCTGTGCGCGTAATAACAAATCTTCTTTAATTACGCAATATTTCCTTTCTTATTTTTTTTATTGCCATTCTTTAAACCGGTCCTTCTTTTTTAAAGAATACAGTGCTGCTGTCTGTAAAACTCTAAAGCGGTGTGCGGAAAAGATGCCTGTTTTTTCTTCCTTACCAGGAAAAAACACCCTTTTTCCCTACTACCGCTTTTTACCTATTATAAGTAGTAGAAAAGACTCTTTTCTCTGCCTCTCTGTATATATTTCCTCCCTTCGATGTATTATCTATAAAAAAATAATAGAATGAAAAGCCTGTATTGCCTACAAAAAAACGTATTCCGGTTATGGATAGTGATGGTTTGTATATTTCCCTTTTTCTCTTTGTTTTCCCAACCCAAAGCTAATCCGGATAATGTATTCGTTTCCCCGATTGACCCGTATGTGTTCTGGGATGTATTGAAAAATGATATTCCAGGAGATTGTCTTGCTTATGAAACGTTGCAGATGGAGATTGTAACCCAGCCGAATCATATGTTGCTGTGTTATGTGGAATCCAACTATATTTTTTATATGCCCGATGGTGTTTTTGCCGGCAGGGATTCGCTGGAGTATGAGATTACCTGCAATGGCCAAAGCAGCCGGGCAAAGGTGTATATCAACCTGAGTGATATGCCGGATAATATCACGCCGGAGGTTTGCCATGTGCCTATCCCGCCTATAGGCTGGGAAATAAAAGAATTAACCCGTTCGGAAGAATTGGTTTCTGTTTGTTGTATTCCTTTATGCGGAGATGTTGATGGGGACGGAGAGGTGGAGATACTTATTAAAAATGCAATAGTGCCCGGAGATTATGGTCCTTCGGATAAAATTTATATTTTTTCTATAAATAAAGAGGATAACCAGATTTACCTGAAAGATTCTATCATGACTGTTCCTACTTCTGCAGTTTCCCAATTTGTAATGGCCAATGTAGACGGTGGAAAATATACATCGGTATTTGTTACTACCGATACAAGGAGTACGATCACAGAACAACAACTGCTGGTAAAATATTCTTACAATGAGATTACTTTGCAGTACGAAGAGGCCTGGCGGGTTTCTTATTCTACACATCCGGATTATCCGGGCGGTATCCCTGTCATTGCCGATTTTGCCGGCGATGGAAGGACTCAGGTTGTGGTGTATGATAAAGTGTTTAATGCGGTGGACGGAACCTTGCTTGCCGATGGAGGCTATCAGGGAAATGATTATTATTCTTTCGGGCGTATCGGGCATGTGCCTGTTTACAAAGGTGCGGGTAGGTGGACTGCTACTTGTATGACGGCTGCCGATATTGACGGGGATGGGCTGCCGGAAGTGATTGGCGGGGATTGTGTCTATAAAGTAACTATTACCAACCATTTCGGTACGGAGGGGAATTCCTTTGATTTTATGGTGAAAGCCGATACTACCGGACGGACGGATGTGGGTGACGGGGCTATTGCCGTGGCGGATATGGACCTGGATGGACAACTGGATGTGGTGGTGACCCATAAGATGCCGTTAACAGATCCGTCTATTACAGACAAAGGTTCTGTGTATATCTATAATCCAAGGACAGGAGAGATCATGAATAACAATGTAATCGATGATATTCCTATAAGGCCAGGAAATGAACGAAATTTGGTGGGTCCTTCCATCCCTTTTCTGGGAGATGTGGACAATGACGGATATCCGGAAATTGCATTGACCGGAAGGTATATAATGACGGCTTATAAATATAATCCTACTACAAAAATGATCACTCAGTTATGGTCCAGAGTGACTTCGGATGAGTCTGCTTCTACCACGATGTCTTTGTTTGATTTTACCCAAAGCGGGGAAGCCCAGTTGGTATACCGGGATGAAGACTCTTTACGGATTATAAATGGTGCTACGGGAGTTACTCTGGCCGGGTATACAAAATCTGCTTCTGGTACAGTAGATGAATATCCGATTGTAGCCGATGTGAATGGGGATGGGGCTGCGGAAATTATTGTTGCATCAAACGATGGAAACGTTAATAGTTTGTTAGGTTCCTTACGGATCTATACCTCTGCTGGTATACCCTGGGCAGCAGCCCGCACGGTGTGGAACCGGATGGATTACAATCCGGTGTATGTGAATGAAGACCTCACTATCCCCCGGTATCCGCTGAACCCCTCTACTCCTTTCTTTAGTGAAAGCGGCGTGGTAAGGCCTTTTAATAATTATCTTCAACAGGCTACCCGGCTCAATGATGAAGGAGAAATGCTTTACGAGGCATCGGACCTCCAGTTCGATCCCTATAAGCGTCCGGTACTTATCATTGATGATACAGGAAACAACGTGTCCGTAGACTTGAAGATTGGTAATATCGGTGATAAGGATTTTTATCCTCCCCTCTCGGTTTCCCTGTATGTATATGACAGTAGCAGTGATTTTTACACGCATTTGAACACCACTGTTTTAAACGATACCGTACTGATGGGAACGACAAAAGAAATCAACTATGATATTACGGGGTATTCGACCTTGCCTTTCCCCGCTACTTATGACCACTGGCTGTTGTTTTTAAATTCCGGGGAGGATGCTCCGTCCGCCCCGGTATATCCTTATCAGGATGCGGAACCGGAATGTTCGTACTGGAACAACCGCAGTGCCAACCTCTCCTTCACCTATGGGGAGCGGATTATGTGTGAAGGGGAGAGTGAAGAGGTGACCCTTTCCCCGGACGGGGTGTACAGCTACAAGTGGTACGATGCGGCCACAGGAGGAAACCTGCTTTCCGAAGGGGACAGTTACACGGTCACCAAGGATGCCGCCATCGTGCAGCGTTATTTTGTGGACACCTACAGCAAGTCAACCGGTGCCAAGCTGAATGCCATCCGCGATACGGTGCACATCTACCTCACCCCCGACAGCCTTATCTGGAACGGGTTGGAAGACAGTGACTGGCATAACTTTGCCAACTGGAACAACCCCTCGGTAACGGGTAGTGATCCTTATCCGCGCCGCAACATCCCGCGCAAGTGCACGAACGTGCTGGTACCGGACGGGCTGGTGCGCTACCCTGACCTGAGGGATGCCGCCGGCATCGGTACCTCCTACGGGGAGTATGCGGTGGCCGGTTGCCGGTACATCACCTTCTCGCACGGCGGTGAGGTGTCGCGCACCGACCTGCTGGACTATGAGGGTGCCCGCGTGGAGCTCACGATGAATGCGAACCGCTGGTACATGCTCAGCGCGCCTTTGCGCAGCCTGTACACCGGTGACTTCTACGAGGTGGATGCCAACCCGCACCTGGACAATGTGGAGGTGTACACGCGCCTTTACCGCACGGCCAACCCGCAGACGGGTGAAACCAGCACGGATGAGTGGGGCTGGAGCGGGGTCTTCCATAACCCGCATTACCAGATGGGCCCGGGCAGGGGCGTCTCCTTCTGGCTGGACAACCGCCAGGCGATGGATGTGGTGACCAGCCATACCTTTACCTTCCCCAAGAGCGAGGAGTATTACCACATCTATGCCCGTGCAGGGCATATCCATGCCACGGTGCCGCTCTCACGTAACGGGGTGCAGGAGCGCTTTGTGTATGAGGGAGTGCAGGATGCTTCGGACAACATCCCCCTGGATGCGCTCTGCACGGAATCCGGCGGGCAGCTGATTGTGGGTAACCCCTTTATGGGGCACTGGGACTTCCACCGCTTTTACGAGGCCAACAGCGCGTACATCAAGGACTACTACAAGGTGCTGACCGAGCATGGCACGTTTGAGACCTACACGATCACCGGTGCTGAGACGGGCACCGGTACGGGCACCCCTGCGCTGTCACGTTACATCCCGCCGATGCAGTCGGTGCTGGTAGAATCCCGTGTCCCCTTTTCCACGGGCACGCT
>JAJQEC010000081.1 GCA_021201815.1 Candidatus Azobacteroides sp.
TTTAGCAAAACAAATTTGATTATTTACATAGTATCTTCTTCGAGGGGAGAGTGAGTGCGCTGATTATTTTTGAGTGTAAGTTTAAGGGTAAATGGGTCTTCTTTTAACTTTCAGTTTCTAAATTTTAACTCTTAGTTTAATTCTCACCCCATTTCTTCCTGTCAATTTTTACATAATACCTATTATTTGGTATAAAAAAAACATTTGTAATTTCTTATTACAAATGAAATTACGTGTTTATAGGATTTCATAGATTCGCACTTCCCAACAAATATTAAAGCTCGTTAACAAAATTGGAATTATAATATATAAGTTATATGTTTGTGCCTGAAAAACAAACTTCTATTTGCACCCGGAATTTAATTTAACCCACCGGAAAAATGAAGCAATAAAATCCTGCGGTCTCTTTATTAAAGAAGAGAACGCACAAAAAGAAAGAGAAAGAACTTTTATTTTTTTGCTTTATTTCCTTTATTCGACCCATTAAGTAAAACAGATGTTTACTTATGCGCTAAACTGTTATAAAAGAAAATGATATTTTCTTCGGGAGAGCGATATGGCTCTTTTGATATTTTTTTGACTATTCTGTATCCCTGTACCACAGGAAGGCTTTGGCCGGAAGTATTAAGCTCCCGCTAAAAAAGGAATTGCAATCCCCCGTTCTTCCCCGGATACCCAACAGGCAAGAGTACTTATACAGCTATTTTTTACTTTTTACTTTTTACTTTTTACTTTTTACTTTTTACTTAAAACAATATATTCTATGAAGAAAAAAACCTTTTTGTTGCTTATTGCCTGTTTCACGATAAGTTCTTTTTATGGGCAATCTTCTTACCAGCCAACTCCGCATATACCGGTAAGAAACTTTTACATGACCCCACCGACTCCGATGGTATCCCAGTTCCTGCGTTACGACGAACTGCCTGTGAGTGAATACACGGGGATTCCGAATATTTCCATTCCTCTCTACAACATTGAAGTGGATGACATAAGTATTCCGGTTACCCTTTCTTACCATGCATCCGGAATTAAAGTAAACCAGGATGCCAGTTGGGTAGGGATGGGATGGGATATGTCTTTTGCGAGTATTATCCAGTTTGTCAATGACCTTGACGATCTGAGTACCAATCCTATTCATGGAGCAAAAAACAGCATGAGAAATATTAAACAATTACCTAATTGGCTGGAATCATCTCAAAGTACAAATTACGGATACACATTCTATCCGTTAAAAAGCTCTGTCTTTGCCAGTGATCCCACCGGCCTTCCGAATCTGAATAATAAAGAACCGACTCCTTATACCGTTCCTTCCGAAAAGTTTTCCTACTGGATTACAGCAAAAAAATATTTTACATTTAATAAAACCAGACAGGTAAATGATCAATTTTATAATTCTACAGGCTGGGACGAAACCGATTCGGAGCCGGATATTTTTAAAATTTCGCTTTTCGGAGTAACGCTGAATGTGATTATGGATTTTTATTCCGGCAAATTTATCGTATTAAATAAAAAGGGATATAAAGTAAGTATAGACGATGAACTGATATTTACTGTGATTACTCCGGATGGAGACCGGTATATTTTCTCAGAAAGTGTGGAAACCCATACTTCTTCCTGTGGTAACATTAGTCCCTGCACGAACGGTAATAAAACTCTATCAAAAAGAACCTGGTTATTAACGGAGATTAAAACCAGAAATAACAAAGAGGTGAAATTTATTTATGAAAAGACCACTTCTCCTCTGGTTTTAAACATCCATTCGGAAAGTAAAGACTGGCCATTACATACCTATGAGAATACCTATTACAGTTCTTATTTTGCAAATCTCCATAACGGAGAAAGCATCCTAAGTGCGACAGATGAACAAAAGACAGAAATAAAAGAAGTACAGTATTATTTAAAGAATATTCATGCTCCGGATGTAAATATTTCCTTTTCACTGGCTAACAGAACGGATATCTCCCCGGCAAAACGACTGAATTCCATTACATTCTTAACCGCGGGGTACACAACGGTAAAGAAAGTGGAATTCAACTACAGTTACAGGAAAAATAAAGACAGCAGTACCCGGCTGTTTTTAAGTTCCCTGAAAGACAATGACAAGAACTACACATTCCAGTATAATGAGACAACCCTTCCTGCCAAAAATTCTTATGAACAGGATTATTGGGGATACCCTAACGGACAGTCAGCCAATACTTCTCTGCTTCCCAACCCGGACAGGTTCGGATATAGAAAGAGCGACGGAAGCAAACTAAATATCAACAGCAACAACAAATCTGCCAGACTTTCCTATACCAAATCCGGCATTCTCGAATCGATCGTCTATCCGACAGGGGGAAGTGTTCATTTTGACTATGAGCTAAACGAATTTACCAATTATTGGGTCCCTGACTCTGATTCACTGGATAATAAAGTCTCCAAAGGAATGGGATTAAGGGTAAAATCGATTACCTACAAAGATACGGACGGGGAACAGATCAAAAAGACAAGGTATAAATATGAAAAAGGTAAAGCCATTATAAAGCAATCGGTAATAGAAGAATTCCAACGAATGTATCACAAACCAGTTATAAAAAAAGATGATGCGTACTGCACACAATATGTAACCAGATTAATTAGTATGAGTTCCAATGGATTTTATGAACAAAATCCGCTAAGTTCGATCAGTGGCGTAGGATATGAAAAAGTAATCCGTTATCAGTACGATAAAGACAGCCGGTCGCAGGGAAGAACCGAACTTTACTTCAATAATAACCCGGATAAAGTACCTTCCCAACCATCCGGAGGAATGAATGTAACTACATTTATATCTCTGCCGGCATTTAAGAATAGTAGTTTTCCCGAAAACGGAACACAAAAAAAAGTACTGGTATTTAATCAGGACGGCACACAAATAAAGGAGACAATCTTTAGCTATACCAATAAAAAATCTTCTTTATACTACGGGGCAAAACCACACTCATACGGGGCATGGGTATACTGGCATTTTATTTTTCAAAATGGGACGGCTTTCTCTGTAATTCCACTGGATGTAGTGGGCCTGTACCCGATCTTTGACTTTGAAAGCCTGCTCAGCGGTACTACGGAAAAAGAATTCCGCAATGGAAAAGAGATTTCCGTGTCCAAAACCTATACCTATAATTCCAATAACCTGCTTTCGGCTGCTAACCAGACAAACTACCTGTACACTTCTTACAAATACCCGCAGGATTATACCGATGAGGATATCTATAAACAAATGGTCAGCAACAATATCCTGTCTCCGGTAGTAGAAACGACAGTAAGAGGAAGCAACAACAGCATTATCGGCAAAGAAAAGGTAAATTATATCAAGGATACCAAAATTACCAACGGGCTTTTCCTCCCCGGCTCTATTGACCGGTCATACCGGAACGGAGCAGGTACCGAGACGCTGATTACTTACAAAAAATATAATACGTTGGGAAATCCGATCGAATTCACTACTTCCGACGGAGTGACAACTGTCTACCTTTGGGGCTATTACGGATTGTTGCCGATAGCGGAAATAAAAAACGCATCTTTCTCCACTGTAAGCAACATCCTAGGGGATGACCTGACAGAAAGATTGATTAACAGCAAAGTGGTTACTAATGATGACTATACCGCGATCCGCAACCTGCAATCCCATACCAGCCTGAGTAATGCGTATGTAAGCATTTTCAATCATGAGCCGCTGGTGGGCGTCACACGTACCACAGCGCCAAATGGTATTAATACCTATTATGAGTATGATAAAAGGCATCACCTGAAAAAGATAACAGACCATTATGAGAAGCCGTTGGAAGTGTATGCATTCCATTATCAGGGAAATGCGACCGATGAGATCACACCGTTTCCCCTGGAAATTACTTCTACAGAAGTAAATGGATTGGAGATTACAGTAAATTTCACCGAATGTGACGGAAGTGGAGGTACGACCAGTATCATTAAGTATTATAATAAATCTACCGGAGATTCCCATAGCAGCGCATTAGGGTGCAACGGGGAAAGGAAAATAAAAGTACCGGTAAAGGGCAACTATATTATTACCATTACGATCCATTATCGGGGTGGAAAGCAAGCTCAAGGAGAAACAACGGTTAAGGTATAAGGGATAAGTAAAAGGTAAAAAGTATAAAGTATAAAGTATAAAGAAAATAATATGAAAAAGAAAATGATAATAAAAGGGATTGATATGTGTAAGAGGAAAACATACTTTTTCCTGATGTGCACTTTTTTGTATGCGCCGGTGCTGGTTGCGGAAGAGGTTCTTCCGGGCACGCTGCATACTCCCCGTCCGGGAGATGAGATTATCAAGCAACAGGTAGAATACAAAGATCCGGGACGGAGCGGAGAAAATATTCTCTGGGATTTCGGAAAACTACAGGCCCTTGATGAAGAATATATTCTTTTTTACCATAATCCGGCTTCCGACGGGGAAGACAGAATAGGAATGGGAAGAACGACCTTATCCGTAGAGGAATTATCCGATGCCATACCCATAGTGGGAACGGAACACAATACCGATTACTATTACCTGCTGCGGAATGACAGCCTGCTGGTAACCGGACACCGGAATGCGACCGTGGATATTCATTATCATACCCCGGTATTATCCTGTACCTATCCGCTCGGGTATGGAAAAGAAACCTCCGGGGAATATAAGGGGGAAGGGATGTATTGCGGACGTATTCCGATGTTCTTAAAGGGAACTATCCATACGGTTGCGGACGCGTACGGCATGATGGTACTGCCGGACGGAGACACGCTGCGGCAGGTGCTGCGGATAAAGAGCAGCCGGAATATCCGTGCGTATGTGCCTGCTGCGGAAGAGGAAGAGGCTGATATGTTATGTATGCAGATGGATACGTATCTCTGGTATGTAAAGGGATACCGGTATCCTATATTTGAAACGATCCGGACTTTCGATCCGGCAAATGGAGATGCTACTGCTACTTTTTCTACTTCTTTCTTTTATCCGCCACAACAGCATTATTACCTGCAGACCGACCCGGAAAATTTAGCTGTGCTGTTCGGGGAGGAGGATAACAAAGAGGAGGAATATCCGGGATGGGGGCCGGACCCGGGAGAAGGCTTTTCCTGTAATTTCTATCCGAATCCGGTAAAGGATATGCTAACGATTGAATATTACATCCTGGAAGGGGGTGAGGTGGAATTCGGTCTGTACGATCTTTCCGGAAGACAACTGGTCCGGGATTCGCAGGTATATCCTCAGGGTGGAATTTACCGGTACGGGATGGAGATGGGGCATCTTCAGGAAGATACGTATATTTTAAAAATAAAAGCATCGGAGAAGGAAATTAGTGAGATTATATTTAAAATATATTAATGTGCCAATGTGAGAATGTGCCAATATGCCAATGTGATAATGTGGTAATGTGTCAATGTGATAATGTGGTAATTAATAAAATTAGTAAAGAAATAAAGCGATTAATATGAGAAGAATAAAAATCACAGGGTTCTTTTTGAGTCTGTTTATGTTGATGGTATTTCCGGCTTTCGCTCAGAAGTTTCAGCTGGCAGGGAGTTTTAACGGATGGAATCCGCAACAGATGTCGCCGTCTTCTTCGGTAGACGGGGTGTATAAAATGACCAAAAACCTGAATGCCGGCACGTATTATTTCCAGGTGTTGAAAGACGGGATATGGCCACAATCCTGGCAAGGGGTGGACCGGACATTTACGATAACAAAAAACAATACGCCGGTTACCTTTTATGCCCGTAAGGAGGGATATACTAATGAATACGGCAAAGACTGGCTGTTCTTCTGTGATGCACAGGAATTTTACCTGACCGGTCCGGCTTTTGTAAACTGGAGTAATTCAAAAAAAATGGTCGTGGAAAACAGGAAAGCTACCACCACCTTCGGGTCCAGTGGCGGGGAATACATGGTGAAAGTAAAAGCGCATACAGGAGGATTTATTGACAATGATGTCATGATATTTACCAACGAAATTACACAATCCGCAAATTACGTAGCAGAACTTGATTTTGAAACGATGCTGGTTAATCACCAGAAATTATCGTTAAAGAGTATGTATAAGCCGGCTATTTATATCGGAAAGGATCCGCAGGTAAGGGTGGATTGTAAAGAAGGATGGGAACAGGGCCGGACCTTTAACCTGGCATACGGTGAAGAATTTAATATAGGGGCTGAACTTTATACCCGTCCGGTTTCACCCAATGTAAAAGTTACGATGTACGTAGTGGTCGATGGCAATACCAACCATAAAAAGGCTGTCCCTCTTTCCTGGATCCGGAATTTCTATGATCCGGATAAAAATTATGATTCCGAATGGAGAAATACAACCGGGATTAATCTTACCGAAGAGCTTTCCTCGGGGGAACATATCCTGGAATTCTGGTTTGAAGCGTTTGATGGAGTACATCAACTTAAAAGGGTCTACAGCGGAAGCACCAATTACCGGATAAAAATCAATGTCGGACATATAAAAGGAGATTCCCGCCCGACAATAATAGGAATGCCAACGGATAAAAATTATATTCTTACCGCAATCCCTCTTGATGAAACGGATTTCGCGGACTTTGGCAATAACAGGTTGGCGATAGACCCGTCTACCCGGGTGCTGGTACAGGTCGGATATTTCGATGGCATGGGTCGTCCCGTTCAGGAAATACAAGCCGGCATTACTCCACTGGGAAAGGACCTGGTTACGCTTCAGGAATATGATGGGTACGGAAGGGAATCCAATACCTGGCTACCCGGATATGGAAAAGGAAGGGGGATTTATACTGATCCCGAAGAAGTAAAAACAAGTGCGAAAAGTTATATGTTGCATAATGATTCGCGTCCCTACTCCTACCCGTACTACGAACGGTCCCCTCTCCTGCGCCCGCAACGGCAGCATGGTCCCGGAAAAGACTGGGACACCGGAGGAAACGGGAAAGCGGTGGAAATCGATTACCTGACCAATGAAAAGGGCGGGGATAAGGCATTAAAATGCATGAAGCTTTCTATTAGTGGAGGCGTATTGCGGGCAGCGGAATATGCTTCCGGGGAATTGTTTGTGACAAGAACCAAAGATGAAGACGGCCGGACAGGCTATGAATTCACGGATAAACTCGGGCAGGTAGTACTGACCCGGCAGATGGACGGCAATATCTTTTTTGATACGTATTTTTTCTATGACCAAAGCGGAAACCTGCAGTATGTGATCCCACCGGTATTATCCGGCGAACTGGAAGAAAAAGGCGGAATCCACCAGGAAAGTAGTACCATGAAACTATATGCGTATGTATATGAATATGATAAATTCCACCGCTGTATAGGAAAGAAATTACCCGGCGCGGACTGGATCTATTATATCTATGACAAGGCCGGACGGCTGATTCTTTCCCAGGACGGGGAACAGCGGGTAAAAAGCCCGGCGGAATGGAGCTTTAATAAATATGATGTATTCGGAAGAGTGATCCTCTCGGGGATTTATCCGACTTCTGCTACCCGTGCATCCCTGACAAGTACGTTTGCCGATATTATCGTAACCGAACGTCCCTGGAACGGTATGTATGGCTATACTTCGGGATCACAGCCCGATGTAGAACCAGCGGATGTACTGGTGGTAAATTATTACGATGATTACGACCACCTGCTTTCCCAGGCAGGGGCAAACCAGCAACTTGCCTGGGAGGATAAAGCCGGGTACGGAAAAAGATATATCAATTCCGATTGTCCGGCCTGCTCGCCGAAAGGGCTGTTGACCGCCACGCGGGTAAAAAGGCTGAATGACAGCAACCGGGAGATTGTCTCCGCTTTTTATTACGACGATAAAGGCCGGCTGGTGCAGCAACGTTCTACGAATCATACCGGCGGGCTGGAGAAGGAATTTATGGCGTATGATTTTGTAGGCAACCTGCTGAAAAAATACCATGAGCATACTACTTCTGCTACCTCCACGGCTGTTACCGAAACCTGGAGCTATGTGTATGACCATGCCGGCAGGCTGATGGATACGTGGCATAAAATCAATAATGAACCGGCAGTATGCCTTTCTCAAAACACCTATAACGAAAAGGGAGAACTGAAAAGCAAAAAACTGCATGCCAATACGGGATCAAACAGCAAAAACACGATTGCTTATGCATATAATATCCGGGGATGGATTACGAGTATTTCTTCGCCTCTTTTTTATCAGCATCTTTTTTATAATACCGGACTGGATGATAAAAATAAGTCCTGGTCCGGAAATATCGGAAGGACAGAATGGAAAACCGGCACGGAATATCCCCGCTATTATTCTTTTACATACGACGGGCTGAGCCGGATGAAAAAGGCGGATTACTCGCAGTTATTTGTTTCCAATGACGCCGAAGGAGAGAATTTCTATAGTGAAGAAGTAGTAGCCTATGATAAAAACGGAAATATCCGGCGGCTGAAACGAAACGGACTGTATGCCAATACCGGTGGCTTTGTTCCCCGACATAAATACGGGAATATCGATGACCTGACACTTAACTATAACGGGAACCAGTTGCTCCAGGTGACGGAAAGTTCGCCGAATGTATTCGAAAATGTACCCCATTCGATGGATTTCAAAAAGACCACGGTAACCGGTTACGAAACGCAGTATCGCTACGACCGGAAAGGACGGATGGTAACCGATTACAACAAATACATCCACAAAATAGAATACAACCTGCTGGATTTACCGAAAAAAATTACTACCTTGCATGGGCATCAGGTGGAATATATGTACGACGCGGCAGGTGTCAAACGACAGGCGAAGTACACCACCAACCTGACGGCACCGACCACACCTATTATCACGACTACTCCGGTGACGGCTACCCATACACAGGTGAGCACTACGGATTACTACGGAAATAAAATCTACCGGGAGGGGAACATAGCGATGGTCCTTACCCCGGAAGGCTACCTGGCAAAACAAAACGGAAGCTGGCAATATAATTATTACCTCAGGGACCACCTGGGAAATATCCGTGTGGTACAGGATGCCAGCGGCAATATCCTGGAATCCACCGATTATTATCCCTTCGGGATGCCTTTTGCAGAGTTGAAAGAGAATTCGGTGCAACCCTATAAGTTCGGTGGCAAGGAGCTGGAGAGTATGCACGGGCTGAATGTGCAGGATTTCGAAGCCAGGTGGAAGGATGTGTCGATTCCGATATTTACCACGCCGGATCCGCTGGCGGAACTTCGGCCCTGGGAATCTCTGTATTCTTACTGTGGGAATAATCCTCTCCGCTGGGTAGATATGGACGGAAGATTTCATGGGGCACCACCCATTAATATTCCAAGGCCACCGGTACCGGCACCCACATCAACCACCACCACAGCCCCTCCGCCTTTACCTTCCGGAAAGGAAATCGCGCAGGAGGTAGGAAAATTTATGGATAAACAGGTGGAAGAAGTAAAATTCACGGCTTCGGTAGTAGGAGCAGTTGTAATAATTGCGACAGATAAGATAAAAAATATATTTAAAAGGGAAGACAAGAAGACCGAGTCTTCCATGGAAGCAAGCAAGAATAAACACAAATCCAAACAGGATGAAGAAAATGTAGAGGAGAATACAAAAACCGAAAAGCCTACTAAGACTGAAAGGATGCAGGCGAAAAAAAAGAAGAAAGCTAACAACAAGAAAGAATCTTCTTCTAATTCAGAATATAATCAAGAAAAAGAACATACCGAGAATGCACGAAATTCTACTGAAAATAAACATGAAAAGGGACAAAGTAGAAAGAAAAAAGATAAAGGTGGAGAAAAAGCAGATGTAAGAAGAGAACGATATAAATAATAGAATATGAAAACAAATGAAATTATTAAAGGACAATTTTATAGTTTTAAAATTAGAGGGAGAAAAGAAAAAGAAAAAGGAATATTAATAGAAGAAGGAAAAGAATGGATATTAATAAAGTCTTTGTTTACGGATTATGTTATTGATGGTTTTAAGATTATAAATAAAAAATATGTCTGATCTATTACCAGAGAAGAAAAGGAAATTTTTAAAGAAAAGGTATTAAAAGTTAATTATAGATTACAAATATTTAATTTAGATAGACCTTTGATACCTAATTTATTATT
>JAJQEC010000065.1 GCA_021201815.1 Candidatus Azobacteroides sp.
CATCTTCACTTTATTTTAAATTATGGATTGAATGATAATATGGTAATGTGCCAATGTGATAATTTGCCAATGTGCCAATGGGGGAATAAGAGAATATGGGAATGGAGAAATATGTTAATGTGCCAAGGTGCCAATGGAGGCAGGAAGGGCGGGCAAAGGGTAGGGAATATAAAAGCCGGGGATACAAAAAACATATCCACCGGCCTGTATATAAAAAAGCCGGAAGAATCCCCATGGGATTTTCCTGGCTATCGGGCAAAAGGCCAACATCACGTCGTACTTTTACCAAGGTAAGGTATATATTAATTTGATAATGTGCCAATGTGCCAATGTGCCGGTTAAGCTGGCTGCTCCGCTGATTGAAAGAATGGACAGGGGATGTTATGGTATGCCCTTTTAAAAAGGATTTATTAAACAGGCATATCCCTATGCAAAATAGCGTTCGGAAAACAAGAATCGGAATAAAAAAATAAGAAAGGAAATATTGCGTAATTAAAGAAGAATTAGTATTACGCGCACAGGTTAGTAAATTACTTAGTAAGTGTTCTCTCTCTCTCTCTCTCTAATACAATTCGGCTAACTTCCAAATTATCAGAAGAAAAAGAATAAGATAAAACATGAATTTTTTGAGAAAAGAGCATACTAATTTTATGTCTAAATTTTCTATTAAAGAAATAATATCGTATAAACTTAAAGATGGGGCAAATTTAGATAAATATTTATAAATACAATTCTTTTTCATGTTGCATTTAATGCAATTTTTGTCATTATATTTACAAAAATGATATTGCTTTTTTCCTGGTCATTTATTTTGAAATAGCTTTTTTCCGTTTTAATCTTTATTTTTTCCACTTCATTTTAGTATTTAGTTCGTGATTTTTCTTTCTTTTTACTTTTGCAAGTAATAAATCTGAACAAATCTTAAAACTAGGATGTTTTTTAGTTTTTATTTCCTATAAGATTCTTATCTATTAAGAGATGTCGTTGATTGCTTTTTTAAGATTAAAATAAAAATGTTTACATATGAAAAAGTTCTTTTTTCTTTCATTAGGCTGGATTTTTTTCTTTTCGGTGAAAGGACAGGAAAATACGGGTACGCCGGTATATCAGTTTACTTTTGAAGATTGTATAAATTATGCGTTTCACAATAACCTGACTATTCAGTCTTTCACATTGAATGAAGAATCGCAGGGAGTAGAATACGAGCAGTCCAAAAGAGAACGGCTTCCTAATCTGAATGCTTCTTTAAGTGAATCTTTTTCTAATAGAAAAGATGATTCGGAGTGGGAAGGTTCGGCTGGTTTAACTACCAATGTCCCTATTTATCAGGGAGGAACTATTACAAATACCATTGAAAGAAATAAGCTTTTGCTGGAACAAACAAGTTATCAGACTTCTCAATATGAGAATACGCTTACTATTCAAATTTTACAGGCTTTCTTAAGTGTTCTTGGAAATGAGGAATTGCTTAAATACCAACGGGCTGTTGTCATTGCCAGTGAAGAGCAGTTAAATCAGGGACGTGCCCAATATTCTGTCGGTTCGATTCTGGAAAGTGATTACCTGTTATTGGAAGCTCAATATGCAAATGATTTAAATAATGTAGTGAATACGGAAATTAGCAGGGATAATAATTTGCTTAATCTTAAGAATCTCCTTTCTATGGATCCATTGGCTAATTTGGATATCATTAGTCCGGATACTTCTATTATTAATGAAATGGCCGTACTTCCTTATCAGGAGTATGTGCTGGAAAGGGCACTGGTAACATTGCCCGATCTAAAAATCAGCCAGTATAATGTGGATATTGCCGAAGTAGGTGTCAAATTATCCAAAGCCGGTTATTTACCTACTGTTTCATTGAATGGTAGTATCGGAACAGGTCATACGGATTTCAGTAGTTTCGGAACACAACTTTCGGACCGTTTCAATCAGCAGGTGGGTGTAACGGTCAGTATTCCTATTTTTGACAGAGGAAGTACGCGTGCAAGGGTTACTCAAAGTAAAATTTCTTTGCGTCAGGCAGAACTGGACCAGCAGCAAACAGAACTTAATATTATTCAGGAAGTTGCAGCGGAATATCTGAATGTGAGGTCAGCTTATAACCAGTACAGAACAACCGATATAAGGCAAAATGCATATTTTCGTACTTATGAAGCATATAAAGCGCAATTTACCTTTGGTTCTATTACCGCTGTAGACTTACTACAGCAGCAAAATAATTATATCAGTGCCCTGAATGACTATATCCAAAGTAAATATGAGTTTATCCTTCGTCGGAAAATTCTGGACGTATATATGGGAGAAAAAGTAGTTATGTAAATGGTTCCCGGAATTCTGAAAAATAAATAAGAAAATAAAATAGATAGGCAACATGAAGAAAAGAATTATCATAGGTGTAGCAATAATTGCTCTTATAGGGCTGGTTATATTTTTATTGCGAAGTTGCAATGAAGAAATGATAACCTATAATACTACTCACCCACAGGATGGGGCGATAGAAATTACCGTTACAGCAACAGGTACTCTTCAGCCTGTAGATCAGGTAGAAGTAGGAACACAGGTGTCCGGAGTAATCGAAAGAATTTATGTAGATTTCAATTCCGTTGTAAAAAAGGGAGAATTGCTGGCTGAGCTGGATAAGCTTACACTGGATGAAAAAGTAACACAGGCAAATGCGACGTTAACAAGTTCCCAGAGCGATTTGACGTATGCACAACAGAATTATGATCGTGTAAAACAACTCTATGATCTTAAAGCGGCTACTCAGGCTTCTCTCGAAGAAGCAACAAATCGTCTTACAAATGCACAGACATCCGTGCAGAATGCCAAAGCAAACCTGCATCAGGCTCAGGTAAATTTATCTTACGCTTATATTTACTCTCCTATTGATGGAGTGGTACTGGATAGATCGGTAGATGAAGGCCAGACAGTGGCTGCATCTTTTAATACTCCTACTTTATTCACGATTGCAAGGGATTTAAGTAAGATGCAGGTAGAAGCAGATGTGGATGAAGCAGATATCGGTCAGATTAAAGATGGACAAAGTGTAACTTTTACAGTGGATTCGTATAGTGAAGAAACTTTTACCGGAACTGTAAATCAAATTCGTTTAAGCCCGACTACAACGAATAATGTGGTAACTTATACAGTCATTATTGAAGCACCTAATCTGGATTTTAAGTTGCTTCCGGGTATGACAGCTAATGTAACTATCCTTACGGAAATGGAACGAGGACTTACCGTGCCTATGTCCGCCTTGTCTTTCAGACCGACAGAGGAAAATCAAAATAATCAGGGAGTGAATTCCGGCAGAGGGGATACAGATAGAAAGCCTAATGCAGAAACAGTGTACGTAGAAACCTCCACCGGCCCTGTTCGCAAGGAAATAAAAACCGGTCTTTCAGATGGTGTAAATGTAATTGTTCATGAAGGATTAACCCAGAATGATAATGTAATTCTATCCGTTGTAAAAATGAAAAAGAAAGAGGCCGGACAAGCTGCAACGAATCCTTTGGTGCCGCAACGCCCGGATAGAGGAAGAAGATAATACACCGTTCCGGAAAGTAACCCTGGCTGTATGGAATAGCAGGCATGTCCGGGTTCAAATTTCTGTAATAGATAATAAAAATAAGTATGGAAAACGATGTAATTATTAAAATAGAAAACCTGCGCCGGGATTTTCAGGTTGGAAGCGAAACAGTACGTGCGCTGAAAGGCATTTCTTTTAATATTCAGCGAGGAGAATTTGTTAGTATTATGGGAGCCAGCGGAAGTGGGAAATCTACCTTGCTGAATATTTTGGGTTGTCTGGATAAGCCTACCTCCGGAGAATATTTTATTGATGGAATTTCTGTAGCAACTTCTTCTAAGGATGATCTTTCTACTATCCGAAACCGTAAGATCGGATTTATATTCCAGTCTTATAACCTGCTGGCAAGGACCTCTGCATTAGAGAATGTAGAATTGCCGCTGTTGTATAATAGTACTGTTTCTTCTAAAGAAAGAAAAGAAAGGGCTGCATATGCATTGGAGCAGGTAGGTTTAAGTGACCGGATGGGGCATATGCCAAATCAGCTTTCAGGCGGGCAGCAACAACGGGTTGCCATTGCCAGGGCACTGGTAAATGATCCGGTAATCCTATTGGCGGATGAAGCAACCGGAAATCTTGATACCCGTACTTCTTATGAGATTATGAGCCTGTTCCAGAAACTGAATGAAAGACAGAAAACAATTGCTTTTGTTACTCATGAACCTGATATCGCTATTTTTACCGGCCGGAATATCATGCTTCGGGACGGTCATATTATTAAAGATGAAAGAATAGATACACAATCTGCGCAGGCTGCGTTGGATGCATTACCAAGAAGTGAGGATTATTAATTATAACGGAAAAGAAAAGATAAATGAATACGATAAATCTGTTGAAAATAGCTTATAAAGCATTGTTACGTAATAAAATGCGTGCTTTGCTTACCATGCTGGGGATTATTATCGGGATCTCTTCCGTGATATCAATGGTCAGTTTGGGACAAAGTTCTTCTGAAAGTATTAATAATCAAATTTCTACGATGGGAACGAATTTGATTATGGTAATGAGGGCCAGCCAACGGCAGGGAGGTGTGAATCTGGGTTCTACGAATGTGCAAAGCTTAAAAGCCAGTGATGTAGATGCTATTTTAAAGGATGCCAGATACATAAGCATGGCTTCTCCTGTTGTCAATGCCAGCGGTCAGTTAATTTACGGATCTAATAACTGGCCTAGCAGTGTACAGGGAGGAAATGAGGATTTACTTGAAATCCGGAAATATGAAATTGCTAATGGTACGAATTTTACTTCAGAAGATGTAAAGATGTATGCAAAAGTTTGTGTAATAGGTCAAACGATTGTAGAAAATTTATTTCCTAACGGAGAAGATCCATTGGGAAAAGATATTCGTTTTGATAAGATACCTTTCAAGGTAATCGGTGTACTGAAAAGTAAAGGGCAGAACCAAATGGGACAGGATCAGGATGATGTTGTGATTGTTCCCTATACTACAGTTCAGAAAAGAATACTGGCAATTAATTATCTTCACATGATTATGGCTTCTGCTGCTTCTGAAGAAGTAGCAGACCAGGCTCTTGTAGAAATTGAAGATATCCTTCATAAAGCTCATAAATTGAAAGCTGATGACCAGAATGACTTTCAGGTGCGGTCTCAGCAGGAAATGCTTGAAATGATGAATTCTGTAACCGGATTTTTAACCGTCTTACTGGCAGCTATAGCTTCTATTTCTCTTATTGTGGGAGGGATCGGAATCATGAATATTATGTATGTAACTGTTACCGAGCGTACAAAAGAGATTGGTCTCCGGATGTCTATCGGTGCTAAAAACAAGGACATTCTCATGCAGTTTCTGTATGAAAGTATCATTCTGAGCCTGATCGGAGGTATTATCGGTATTTTATTAGGATTGCTTATTTCTAAACTGGCTTCCGGGGCATTGAACTGGCCTTTTGTAGTCAGTCTGCCTGCCATTGGCCTGTCTTTTGCGGTATGTGCGGCTACAGGAATATTTTTCGGGTGGTATCCGGCTAAAAAAGCAGCTTCTCTGGACCCGATCAATGCATTGAGATACGAGTAAGAGTAAAAGAGATAACGTGAAAATTAAGGAAAAGGTGTGAGTAGGTTTACCTCTTCTATCTTTTCTTCAGGTTACATTCGGAGGTAAAATGATTGTTGCATTAGGGTTTGTTTAAAGAAAAGGATATGCCGTTTTATAATGTAATGTCTTGTTTATAAGGCGGCATATTATTTTTATTTTTATTTCCAATATATGAAGAAATCGCTTTTAACGATACGTACTGCTTTTAGTCTCTCTCTGGCTATCAGTCTGACATTGAATATTCTTTTCATAATTATATTCATATATGGAAGGGACGGAGTAATGCCTTCTGATGGGAGACCTCCTCAACCGGTTTTCTCCGTGTATAATGCCATTATTAATATTCTTAGTAATTTTTTCCTGTCTTTTATATTGTATATTCTGAACTTTCAGTTACTAAAGAATAATGATTTTGCCGGTAAAAAGAAATTATTAATTATTATTTTTTCTAGCCTGGGTGTAACTTTCTTGTTAAGTTATCTGTTTTCTACTTTCCATATCCTGGTAAGTGATTTTCCGCCTAAACATCCGGAAAGACTTTTTCATGGTGGTTTTGTAAGAGATTTTTTTATTTCTGTTATTGTCATGTTTTCTGCCCAGCTTATTCATTTGCAACATAAAAAACAGAGCATGGAACTGGAGAATCAAACCTTGCTCTCCGAGAATATGCGCACCCGATATGAAGTACTTAAGAATCAGGTAGACCCCCATTTTTTGTTTAATACATTAAATACATTGGCTACATTGGTAAAAATGGACCAGAATAAAGCCGTGGATTATATACATGAACTTTCGAATGTATTTCGTTATACATTACAAAATACAGAAACGGTTACCCTTACAGAGGAACTTAAATTTACCGGTTCCTTTTTCAATCTTATGAAAATGAGATACGGGGATAATCTGAAACTGGAAGAGAAAATTGATAATAGATATATGGATTCTCTGGTAATTCCTCTCAGCATACAAACATTAATAGAAAATGCAATAAAACATAATGTGGTAAGCAATAAAACTCCCTTAACTATTTATGTTACTACTCATGAAGATAATACTCTTTCTGTTTCTAATTTTGTTCAGGCGAAACGGGAAAAGGAACCAGGCGAAGGTATTGGTCTGACTAACCTTGCCGAACGTTATAAACTTAAGTGGGGGAAAAAGATTACTATTTATAATTCCGATAATATGTTTACTGTCAATATTCCTCTTATTCCAGCCTGAAAAGCGGACCTATCTTTTCTATTTATTTTTACAGAAAAGAAAAAGATTGTAGACCTGCAGGCTTAAAATCGAAATATGTTTTTCTATCTTAATAATGATAGAAAAAGTGCTTCTTCAATCTATCTAGCTTAATCATCTTCTGTAAAAATTTACTTAACTTCAGTTTCAGGCTTTTTATAAAGCCATCTTTAGTCGTTAGCAATAATCTGCTCATCTTTTCTGAGATCTTTTTTAGAATAGGTGTATAATTATTATTTAGGAGATAGGGGAGAAGGTATGGAAAAAATAAAATAAATCCATTCTTTGTTTTTCTTTATAAAATCTTATTCTTGAAAATAATAACTGTATTTTTGTCAGGGAGTAAAATATTATCTTGTCCGATGAGAAGAAATATTGGAAATTGTTTAACAGAAGCATACTATGGAAGCTCTGATTATAGAGGATGAAGTAATGGCTGCACATGTATTGCAGTCTTTGGTAGAGGAATTATATAATGAAATCCGTATTGTAGGAGTCCTTCAGACTATTGAAGAAAGTATAGAATGGTTTCGTCAACGAAAAATGCCGGATCTTGTCTTTATGGATATTCATCTTGCTGATGGTTCTTCTTTTACAATTTTTGAAGAGACGGATGTTACCTGTCCGGTTATTTTTACTACAGCTTATGATGAATATGCTCTCAAAGCATTTGAAGTAAACAGCATTGATTATTTGCTTAAACCGATAGATAAGAATGCACTTGGAAGAGCTATTTCTAAATATGAAAATTTTTCAGGAGGAAAAAATAAAGAAGATATTCTGTTGGTAAGAAAGTTTATAGAAGAGGTAAAAATAAATAAAATAACCTATAAAAGGCATTTTCTGCTTCATGATAAAGATAAGTTGATACCTATCCCGGTTAATGACATCGCTTATATTTATATTGACACAAAAATTGTAAAAGCTGTTACTTTTGAAAAGAAAAGCTATTTTCTGGGTGGTACGATGGAGGAGATTATGTTGCAATTGGATCCAAAAATCTTTTTTCGCGCTAACCGGCAATATATTATTTCATATAATGCTATAAAAGATCTTTCTATATGGTTCGGAAGCAAATTAGCTGTTAATCTCAAGATTTCATCTGTGGAGAAAATTCTTATCAGTAAAGCCCGGGTAAAAGAGTTTAAAGATTGGTTCGGCGGTTAATCGGAGAAAGATGGATTCGCCATATTCAGAATCTCCATCTTATTAAAAAAGAAATATCATGTTTTTTATTTCCTTCTATTTTTTCCAGTCCGCTACCTATTTCTTCCCGGTCCGTGTAGCGTGTGCGGGTAAGCCTTAACCAACCGGAAAGATGAGCATTCATATGGTATCTTACATTTAAAACCGTACGGAATCCTTTTCCATAGTAAGAAGGAATAGAAAAGGCGTAAAGCACATTTCGTTCATAACCGTATAAACGGCTATTATAGCTATCCGTATTAAAATATTTTATTTGTGCCGTAAGTTCCAGATCCGGTTTTTTCTGTTGCCAGTTAATTTCCTGTGATAATAAATATCCTTTATCTGTGTAAGCAGCACCGGCAGCCTGATAAAATATATAATCCAAAGATGTTTTGGTTTTTATTTCCGGTATTCCCGTGTAACTGATCTGGTGACGAAAACGATGACTGATCCGGTTTTCTATTGGGTAGGTATGGTCCTCTTCAGATAAATAGGAAGAAGCCATATTCGATTCCTTATTTTTATACCGGTAACTTAAAAGGATACTTATAATCCGTCGGGGTGAATAAGTCACCTGAAGACTACTGTCAAATCCGGAAGAAGGAAGATCTGTTCCATATTGCAGCCAGGGAAAAGAAAATATATCTATATAGCCATTAAAATTCCAGAAGGAAAAGGGATTGATTTCCATTCCCATAAAAATACCGTTCTCGTTTTGTATACTGCTTGATTCGGAAAAAGCATTTGCAAAAAAAGACTGGTAGTTTTTTGCATAATATCTGTAGAGTATGTTTAAATGGCAAAAAGAGGACGCTTCTATGCGTATTCCATTTAATGTAGCAAATGCTCTGTTCTGACTAATGGCTGTTTCTCCGAAAAAGGTGAATTGAGAAAATTGTCCATAATAATCCAGACTTATATTTGTGTTTGAAGTCCCACGAAAATAAAAAAAGTTATAAGGTTTTTCTTCCGGAACCAGAGGTTTATCGAATTCATAATGCAATAGGTTTATACCCGTTGTAAATTTATGTTTGTTGAATGCAAAACTGGTTCCATAAGTTTTTAATCTTGCTGTATGCTTTTTACTTAATTCATTTTCCGTACGATGCAATCCATCTTTCTTAATAGATAAAATATGATTGGATTCTTCATCGATATTTGCATCCATCTTATTATTGGAATAAAAGAAGGTACCGGTTATATTTTTCAATTTAATTGTGGTAGCTATACCTTGTAAAAAATTATATTCCCGGTTTGAACTATGGGCTTTAACGGAGAGTCTTTTCTTTCCGGAAGATAATGACCGGTTATTCTTACCTAAAGAAAAATCATTATTCATGATAAGTCCCTGACCGATATTCAACCGGTAGTTTCCCAGCACAAATGTTTTTATATGGCCTGATTCTTTTAAAAGGAAATAGGCTGAGTAAAAGTCATATCCTTTCTTTTCTTTGTTCCAGAATATTTCTCCGGCATCTTTTTCTGCATTAAAACCAATTTGAAGCTTGTTCTGATATTTATATTCATATCTTATGGAATGGTAAAAAGGTGCTCCCAAATAGCGTTTATTAGGATTCTTTTTGAACTCTTCTTCCTGGATCGATTTATATCCCTCTTTTGTATTGAGGCACTTATCTACTCTTATCATATAAATGTGTTTCCCTTTGGCTAGATCTTTAAAAGAAAATACAGGAGATGGTTGGTCCGGTTTTTCTACTTTTATAAAAGGTAATATTAATTCAATTGTCCGGAGGTCCAGGTCGGGTACCATTCGCAGTTCATAAATTGTTTGCATGGGTCCGTATTTTATAAGGTATTCATATAATTTTTCTATTTGAATATCTGATAAAAAAGGTAATTCCTGTAAATTGTCCTTTGTGGCTTCATTTAGATTAAGTGGATACTGAGCTAAGAGAGAAAAGGATTCGTAAAGGTTCATTAATTCCTCTTCATTTTCGTTCTCAACGGTTAAGTCTGCAATGTATTCTTCCCACTTTTCCTGTCCATAAAATAAAAAGGAGAAAAGGAAAATACAGGATAGTATATACAGTCTTTTCATCGGAAATAATAAGTTAAACTAATACCGGAACTTATTCCTAGAACAGTATGGTTTGTAACAGCAAAGTCAAACATACATTCACGGATTTTGTAGCCGAGACCGAAGGTCGGCTGTACCGGATTCCCATAAATTCCAACCCGAAAGAAGAGATTTTCTAAAGGTTCGGAATTAATTCCGCTTTTGAAGAAAAGGTTGTCTTTTTCTGTCTTGTTGGCTTCAATGGCCAATTCTAAAATGGGAAGAATGAAGTAAGAAAGACCAAATTGAACAGCGGTTTTTTCTTTGTTAAGCTTTTCCTGTTTTTTCCTCAGAAATCCTGTCCATAGAAATCCGAAACTAAAATCGGAATTGAATTTCCATAAAATCCCTAGGTCAGAATTCCAATGAGCCGGATTCCCATCTGTTTCTGAAATGTAAACAGTATAATAATTTATTCTTATTCCCAGAGCTATCTGGTTACTTAATTTACGGGAAACATTTAGTCCGAAGGTATTTTCATTATAATATTCATATCCATACCGGAAAAAACATACTCCTAAATCTATTATTTTATTAGGAATCGAAATTTGAGCAGATATTTCTGCTAATTCACTTAAAGAAAAATTATTTTTGTGTGCCAGATAAATAGATTTTTCTTTCAAAAAAGAAGTCCCGGAAGGATTAATAGGTGAAGACGATATTCCCGTTTGTCCCATTCCCAGGCTTTTGATATTTTGATAAGCAGGGTTAGCATAAAATAAAAAAGAATGAAAATAAAAAATAAATAAGAAAATACTTCTTTTCCACATTTTCTTTGGGTTTGTAAAATATATAGTTCAAAGAAAACGGATTTATCTTTTACTTTTTTTATGTCTTTCTTTATGGTTTAATATTGGATATGGAAAGAGAAATTTTTGTTCTTCAGGTTTCTTTATGCTATATAAAGAATAAGAATAGGAAATAAATTAAATATCTTTGTAAGATATTTACCAATAAATTATTTTTCTCTAACAGGAAAATGATTTATTGAAGTGTATAATAAGATTGGTAAAAATTCAGCTTTCAGTTATTTCTCAAACAATTCGACAGAAGACCTGTTTATTATACATATATTATTTCTCCATTTTTAAAGGAATGTAAATTATGAATATTATTCTTCAAATCCTTATATCAAGTTTGGCTGTCTATTTTACTGCCTGGTTACTTCCCGGTATTTCTGTAAAAAGTTATGGTTCTGCTATTATAGTAGCTATTGTACTGGGAATTTTAAATGTTATTTTAAAACCTGTTTTACAATTTATTTCTTTTCCTATTACGATTCTTACGTTAGGATTATTTTTATTGGTGATTAATGCCATCATCATTTTAATAGCTGGCTATATTGTTACAAGCTTTCAGGTTAGTAGTTTTTGGTGGGCGCTCTTGTTCAGTATCATAGTCAGTATTGTAACCAGTATTCTGGAGAATATTATTAAATAATAAACAAATAAATGCCAGGAATAAGAATGATTAATAGAAAATACCCGGCGTTCCTTTTCATTTTTTACTTTTTACATTTTATATATATTTGTATGCTGATAAAAGAAGCAATATAATGAGTATAACCAGGCTGATTTCTTATGTATTTAAACCCAGGCAAAAGCAGATTGAAAATTTCAATAGAAATGGGATTGATATACAATATAACCAGCTGCATTATTTGCTGAAAAAAGGAAGGCATACAGCATTCGGTAAAAAATATGGTTTTAATAAAATAACGGATTACCGGTCTTTTTCCCGTTTTGTCCCGCTATATACTTATGAATCACTTTATCCTTACATTGAAAGGATGCTAAAAGGAGAAAAAAATATTCTGTGGCCTTCTGACATAAAATGGTTTGCGAAATCTTCCGGAACTACAAATGATAAGAGCAAATATATTCCTGTAAGTAAGGAGGGATTAAGAAATTGCCATTATGCCGGTGGCCGTGATAGTTTGGCACTCTATTTAAAAAATAATCCGGAAAGTCGCATATTCAATGGGAAAGCTCTTATTCTTGGAGGAAGTCTGGATAAATCAAACCTTTCAAACCAGATACAACTAGGGGACTTATCAGCGGTAATGATAAAAAATATTCCATCTATTGCTAACCTGATAAGAGTTCCCGATAAGAATATTGCATTGATGGATGAATGGATAGCTAAATTGGAAGCCATTACAGAAAAAGTGATATATGAAAATGTAACAAATCTTTCCGGGGTTCCTTCGTGGTTTTTAGTATTAATAAAAAGCATTTTACAAAAGACAGGAAAAACTTCTCTGACAGAAGTCTGGCCAAATCTGGAAGTCTTTTTTCATGGGGGTATTAGTTTTGATCCGTATGTAGAACAGTATAAGGCTCTGATTCCATCTTCCACCATGCATTATCAGGAAACATACAATGCTTCCGAAGGATTTTTCGGTATTCAGAATAATCCGCAAGATAAATCAATGTTACTGATGTTGGATTATGGTGTTTTTTATGAGTTTATTCCTTTGGAACAACTGGAAAAGGAAAATCCTTCTCTTGTTCCTTTGGAAGGAATAGAAGCCGGAAAACATTATGCAATGGTAATTACTACAAACAGTGGTTTATGGAGATATATGATCGGAGATACGATTCAGTTTACATCTAAAGATCCGTATAAATTTCTTATTACCGGACGTACTAAACAGTTTATGAATGCTTTCGGAGAAGAATTAATGGTTCATAACGCAGATGCAGCATTTAAAAATGCCTGCCGGAAAACCCATGCTATTATAAAGGATTATACGGCAGCACCTGTTTATATGTCATCAAAGGCAACAGGGCATCATCAATGGCTGGTCGAATTTGAAAGATTTCCGGATTCCATAGAATTGTTTACATCTGTATTTGATGAGACATTAAAAACAGTAAATTCCGATTATGAAGCAAAGCGTTATAATAATATGATTTTATCTCTTCCTGAAATTATTATAGCACGGGAAAATCTTTTTTATGACTGGCTTGAACATAAAAATAAACTGGGAGGGCAGCATAAGGTTCCCCGTTTAAGTAATGATCGAAAATATATGGACGAATTATTACTCATGAATATTCGGTAAAATCCGTAATTTTTTCTCTTTTTCCTTCCGTAGAAACTATTCATTTAAAAATACTATCCATAAGTTTATTTTCTTATCTTGTTGATTCCTGCCTTTAAAAAGTCTCTTTTATATTTTTGACATAGTAATTTATTCATTTAAAATATGTGATTATTATGAGAAAAAGAGACTTATTTAAAAGAGAGTACCACGTTCTGGTTTTTATTTTTCTTTTTATTGGTTCCGTGAGTGCAAATGAAGTAATGATTATAAATGAAAATATGCAGTCCTGGAAAGCTGTAACTGCGTATGGAAGTAACAATCAGGAGGTCACAGTCGGAAATGGTACAGGTATTATTACCTTAACAAAGGTCGGAGTTATTAAATCCAGGTTACCATCAGGAATAGGAGAGGCCGGACCTTGTACGGAAGGATATATCCAAATGGCAGCTTCCCAGAATTCTATAGTCAGTTTACCTCCGATTCAGGGTGGAGTAAGCAAAATAGAGTTGAATATAGTAACTGCAGCAGAAGCAGAAAGAACAGTCGATGTCAATATAATGGAAACCGGAGAAACTAAAACTATAACAGGTTTAAATAAGGATGGTGCAAAATATGTGGTAACTATTAATTCCACCGGCATTACTACTCTTCAAATAAAAAATGTAAAAGGTGGAAATATTTTTATTACTGATATTAAAGTATATCAAAATCAGGGAGAACCGGAAGTAAATAATGATGCCGGATTATCTCTGATAAATTACAGGGTAGGAGAAGAGACGTTCGATATAGAAAATTTTAATTCTTTGGTTACTGAATATGAAATAGAATTGGCTGATCCTAACTTACTTCCTGTTGTCTTTGCACAAACAAACCACAAAGATGCTTCTTTTACAGTGAAACAAGTTTCGGAACTTCCGGGAACAGCTGTTATTTCGGTTATAGCTTCCGATGGCTTAACAACAAAACAGTACACCATACGTTTTCTGGTTTATCTTATTCCTTCCGGAAAGACCATCCTTCCTTTTTTTGCAAATGGCACAGGAAGTGAGAATCCATTGCAATCTATAGAGGGCTTTTTAGGAAGAAACCTCGGAACCCCTACGGTTGATGGTAGTGCTAAATTTGAGGGTAGTAAAGCAGAATCGGATAATAAACCATTTCTGATTCTTGCCTTTGATTCACAAGCGGATAAATTAACATTCGATCTGAAAGGAAATATGGCAGGCTCTCCATCCGGATTTGAAGGGATAGAATTTATTTTGGAAGAGTCCGCCGATGGTAAAATATATACGTTAATTGAAGATTTATCTGAAAAGGTTACTACTTCGCGGCAAACTTTTGAGAATTATTCTCTCAGACCAGAAAGTCGTTATATAAAATGGACTTATCAGAACACGGAAAAAGGTAATATTACTTTAAACAATATAGTACTAACTAAATTTGATACGGCAACTTCCAGTAGTTATGATTCAAAATTGTTCTCTTTTATGTGCAATGGTGTTTTGTCTGTTTATGCAAAAAAAGGGGAATTAATACAAATATTTAATAGTAAAGGGAATCTCCTTCATTCTTATTTTGCCGAAGAAGGAATGAATGAATTCAAAATAGAAAATCAAGACTCAGTATTATTGGTTAAGGTTGGGAAAAAATCTATTAAGATTGCTTTCTAAAAGATTTGAATTTACTAGCAATCAATTAGTCTCTAAAATTTTAAAGGACAGAAGAATTTATTCTTAACAGGGGGATGTATTTTTTATCCTAGGACTTTTCATGAATTCAGAATAATTTATATCCGGTATCATCCATTAAGAATATATAAATTTCTTTGGACTCTTTTATTAAAATAATAAAAGAGTCATGTCCTTTTTCATTTTTGCAGTAGTAATTTATATTCTCTTTGTTTATTTTAGTGCTGATAATGTTATATACTTCGTTTAATAACCCTTTGAAAATAATAACTTCGGGTTTTATATGAATGCTGGTATAGCCTTTCATTGTTTGTGTATTTTCTTTTTCAATAATGAGTTGCATATTGGATAACTCGATTATTTTTTCGTGAAAAGGTCGTTTGTTTTTATAAATTATAAAAATACAAATAATAAACAAGATAAAAGCGGTACTAAAAATGATGAGCCACATATAATTATGAATAAGAAATTATAAAAATCAGAGAATTATAAAATAGAAAGCGTGGGACGACACTTATTCTTTCAGAGGTACGACCAAGCACCCACATGTAAAATAAGCTAATCCCACGCTATACTACGTAGGCATTCTCTTATTATTCTTGTACATGTTTAATTTGGATTTTGGTCGTTTCCTGAAACAAGAATAAAAGCTAATGCTTCTATTTTATAATTAGTTTTGTTTTTTCTTTTATGGTTCCATGGTATATTATAAATGGAATTTATTTTACTTCACTACCGTTTACAACATTTGTTTCCGGTTGTATTAATACGAGAGACCCATCCTGATTTTCAGCAGAAAGGATCATTCCTTGAGATTCGATTCCTTTTAGTTTTCTCGGGGCAAGATTTGCAACGAAACATACTTGTTTTCCGACCAGTTCTTCCGGCTTAAAATATTGTGCAATTCCTGAGACAATCGTTCTTTTACCAAAACCATCTTCAATGGTTAACTTTAATAATTTATCTGCCTTAGGCACTTTGATACATTCCAATACCGTTCCCACACGGATATCAAGCTTAGCAAAATCATCAAAAGTGATTATCTCCTTTTGAGGAGAAACTTTTTCGTTATTAAATTCATTTGCCTTTTTAGTATCCAGTAATTTTTGTATCTGGATGTTGATTACTTCATCTTCTATTTTTTCAAATAAAAGTTCCGGAGAAGAAAGCTGATGTTCGGCAGATAAAACAGTTATCTTTCCCAAATCTTCCCAGTTACAACTTTCCAGATTAATAAAATTCCTTATTTTTTGAGCGCTGAAAGGTAAAAATGGCTCAAATGCAATACCCAGATTAGCTACAATCTGTAAGCTTACATTAAGAATACTACCTACTCTTTCCATATCTGTCTTGGCCAATTTCCAGGGTTCGGTATCAGCCAGGTATTTGTTGCCGATTCGTGCCAGATTCATCGAATCTTTTAATGCTTCCCGAAAATGAAAATTATCCAGATTCCTTTCCAGTTCTCCTTTGATAGAAATAAATTCATTTATTGTTTGGGTATCATATTTTGTCAATTGACCTGTTTGTGGAACTTTTCCTTCAAAGTATTTGTGTGTAAGAACCAATGCCCGATTGATAAAATTACCAAGAATAGCCACCAATTCATTATTATTTCTTGCCTGAAAATCTTTCCAGGTAAAATCATTGTCTTTTGTTTCCGGTGCATTTGCTGTTAAGACATATCGTAAAACATCTTGTTTTCCAGGTAAATCTTCCAGGTATTCATGCAACCATACTGCCCAGTTTCGGGAAGTAGAAATCTTATCTCCTTCCAGATTAAGAAATTCGTTTGCCGGAACATTATCCGGTAATTGATAATCTCCATGTGCTTTCAGCATCGAAGGAAAAACGATACAATGAAAGACAATATTATCTTTTCCGATAAAATGAACAATTCGGCTTTCTTTATCTTTCCACCAGGTTTCCCAGGTGTCCGGCAATAATTCCTTTGTATTTGAAATATAACCTATAGGTGCATCAAACCAGACATACAAGACTTTTCCTTCCGCACCTTCTACAGGAACGGGAATCCCCCAGTCCAGATCCCGACTTACCGCACGGGGCTGTAATCCCATATCAAGCCAGGATTTACATTGCCCGTAGACATTTGGTTTCCACTCTTTATGGTCTTCTAATATCCACTTTTTCAGAAACGCTTCATGTTTATCCAACGGTAAATACCAGTGTTTTGTTTCTTTCATGACAGGAATACTACCGCTTATTGCGGATTTTGGGTCAATGAGGTCTGTCGGATTAAGAGAAGTACCACAAGCTTCACATTGATCACCGTACGCCTTTTCATTTTTACAGTGGGGGCATGTTCCTGTAATATAACGGTCTGCTAAAAACTGTTTTACTTCTTCATCATAATATTGTTCGGAGGTTTTTTCAATAAATTCTCCTTTTTCATATAATGTCCTGAAAAAATCGGAAGCTACTTCCCGGTGAGTATCAGAGGTCGTGCGGGAATATATGTCAAACGAAATTCCAAAATCTTCAAAAGATTTTTTGATAATATAATGATAACGGTCTACAATGTCCTGAGGAGTTACACCTTCATTTCGTGCTTTTATGGTAATAGGAACTCCGTGTTCATCGCTGCCACTGACAAAAATAACCTCTTCTCCTTTGAGACGAAGGTAGCGTACATAAATATCTGCAGGGATATATACTCCTGCCAGATGGCCTATATGTACAGGTCCATTAGCGTAAGGTAGTGCGGCTGTAACCGTAGTCCGTTTGAATGAATGATTCATAACACAATATACTTTATATAAAATGAGATAAAATTTTTGCTACAGAATTGCTTCTCTTATTTTTACTAATTTTATTAACAAAGCTTCCAGTAAATCTAACTTTAGCATGTTCGCTCCATCTGACTTTGCTACTTCAGGATGCGGATGCGTTTCAATAAATAAGCCGTCCGCTCCGACAGCAATCCCGGCTTTTGCTACTGTTTCAATCATTGTAGGTAACCCTCCGGTTATCCCGGATGTCTGATTAGGTTGTTGAAGAGAATGGGTTATATCCAGTATAACCGGAAAACCAAACTGTTGCATGGTGGGAATCCCGCGATAATCAACAATTAAGTCATAATACCCAAAAGAAGTGCCTCTTTCGGTAAGCATTACATTCTCATTTCCTGCATCCACTACTTTTTGCGCTGTGAATTGCATGGCTTCGGGAGAAAGAAACTGTCCTTTCTTTATATTTACAATCTTTCCGGTTTTTGCTGCTGCAACCAGTAAATCAGTCTGACGACAAAGAAATGCCGGAATTTGCAGGACATCTACATATTCAGCAGCCATTTCAGCTTCCATTGTTTCATGAATATCTGTAACAACCGGAATCTCAAAGGTTTCTTTTACCTTTCTCAATATTTTCAGGGCCTTTTCATCTCCTATACCTGTAAAACTATCAATTCTGGAACGATTTGCTTTTCGGTAAGAGCCTTTGAAAACATAAGGAATATTTAGTTTTTCTGTGATTCGCATCACCTGCTCTGCTATATCCAGCGCCATTGTTTCTCCTTCAATGACACAAGGACCAGCCATAAGGAAAAAGTTTCCTGTTTTTAAATAATTTATTTCCATACAGATACTTATAAGTTATTTATGCCGGATGTAAATATTAATCGGGGTTCCTGTAAAATTCCAATGGCTACGCATTTTATTTTCCAGAAAACGCTTATAAGGATCTTTTACCCATTGTGGAAGGTTACAGAAGAATACAAATGAAGGAACCTGTGTATTGGGTAGCTGAGTGATATATTTTATTTTAATATATTTTCCTTTATTTGCAGGAGGAGGATAGTTGTGAATCTCTTCCAGCATAATTTCATTTAATTCGTGTGTTGCTATTCTTGTATGTCTTACCTTATAAACCTCTAAAGCTGTTTCCAGTACTTTAAAAATACGTTGTTTCGTAACAGTGGAAGTGAAAATAATAGGAAAATCGGTAAAAGGTGCCAATCTCTCCCGTATGGCATTTTCAAAGAATTTAATCGATTTAAGGTCTTTATCCTCCACTAAATCCCATTTATTCACACAAACAACCAATCCTTTGCTATTTTTCTGGATAAGAGAGAATATATTTAAATCTTGTCCTTCTATTCCTCTGGTTCCATCAAGCATAAGGATGCATACATCGGAATTTTCGATGGCTCGTATTGACCTTACTACCGAGTAATATTCCAGATCCTCTGTTACTTTTCCTTTTTTCCGGATTCCTGCCGTATCTACCAGGTAAAAGTCAAAGCCGAATTTATTGTAACGGGTATAAATACTATCCCGTGTTGTTCCGGCAATATTTGTTACAATTGCTCTCTCTTCTCCTATGAATGCATTTAGCAGGGACGATTTTCCGGCATTGGGTCTGCCTACAATGGAAAATCGGGGTAAGTCTTCTTCTATTTCCTCACCCTCTTTTTTAGTAAATTTGGTCAATATTGCATCCAGCAAATCTCCTGTCCCGGATCCATTGATAGCAGATACTGGAAATGGATCTCCTAAGCCTAATTTATAAAATTCTGCAGCAGCATAATGCAAATTAAAATTGTCGGCTTTATTGGCAATTAACAAAACAGGTTTTTTACTTTTCCGTAACATAGAAGCCACTCTTTCGTCAAGATCGGTAATGCCATTTACCACATCTACAACAAAAAGAATAACATCCGCCTCTTCTATTCCAACTTGTACTTGTTTATTAATTTCTTCTTCAAAAATGTCTTCGGAATTTACGACCCATCCTCCGGTATCAATCAAAGAAAATTCTTGCCCGGTCCATTCTACTGTTCCATATTGCCGGTCGCGGGTTGTTCCGGCTTCTTCATTTACAATGGCCTGACGGGATTTTGTCAGACGGTTAAATAAGGTGGATTTGCCTACATTTGGCCTTCCGACAATTGCAACTATATTATTCATAAATGTTATATATCTCAAAAAATTGCCAGCAGCTATATTTGGTTTTGAAAATATTACTAATGGCTGTTATTAATAATTTTATTCCGGTTGATATCCGAAAAGCCTGAGTTTGTTATCTTTATTATGCCAGTCTTTTTCTACTTTCACAAATAGTTCCAGATAAACCTTTTTATCAAAGAAGGCTTCAATATCTTTTCTGGCTTCCATTCCTACTTTTTTCAACATTTTCCCTCCTTTGCCGATTATAATGCCTTTTTGAGAATCTCTCTCGACAAAAATAACTGCCTGAATGCGGATGATGGTTTTTTCTTCTTTAAAAGTCTCTACCATTACTTCTACCGAATAGGGGACTTCTTTTTCATAATTCTGTAAAATCTTTTCCCTGATAATTTCAGTAACAAAGAAACGGGCAGGTTTATCTGTAAGGGCATCTTTTTCAAAAAACGGTGGAGAAGGCGGTAATAATTGATGGATACGCTTTAGTACATAATCCAGATTAAATTTTTCCTTAGCAGAAATAGGAATAATTTCAGCTTTAGGTAAAAGCTCCTTCCAGTCTTCTGTTAATTTAATCAGGGTATCCTGATCTGATAAGTCAATTTTATTTATTAATAATAATACCGGCATTTCCTGTGCCTGAACTTTATGTAAGAAGCTTTCGTTTTTAGTCGTTTTTTCAACGACATCTGTTACATACAATAATATATCCGCATCAGTCAGCGCCGAGTTAGAAAAGCTCAACATACTTTGCTGTAACTTATAATTCGGTTCCAGTACACCGGGAGTATCGGAATATATTATTTGCATATCTTCCGTATTTACGATTCCCATAATACGGTGGCGGGTTGTTTGCGCTTTACTGGTAATTATGGAAATACGTTCTCCTACTAATGCATTCATCAGAGTTGACTTTCCTACATTCGGATTTCCTACAATATTTACAAAACCAGCTTTATGTGTCATAAGAATCAAGTATTTCGTACAAAGATAGTTATTTTACGTGAAAGGATAAGTTGATTGTTATACTTTCATGGAACAAAGCCGTTTCTTTCAGGAGAGAAAAGCTAAAAACGGAACTATTTTCATCTATTTCTTATAGATACGGAAAAAGAATATCGGCCATTTATTGTTTTATTTTGTCAATTAAAATAATTCCGGAAATAAAATAGAAAGAAAATTTTGAGATTTTGCAAACACAGTGTATATTTGCAGACCAAAATTGCGAACGACTCGGTAAAGCGCATAAGATTAGCATGCGAAAGTAGCTCAGTTGGTAGAGCATAACCTTGCCAAGGTTAGGGTCGCGGGTTCGAGTCCCGTCTTTCGCTCAAAAATAGCAAAAGTGATGTAATTAACACTTTTCAGATTAAATGCCCGGATGGCGGAATTGGTAGACGCGCTAGTTTCAGGGACTAGTGTCCGCAAGGATGTGCAGGTTCGAGCCCTGTTCCGGGTACACAAATTAGCAAGCCCAGGTGGTGGAATTGGTAGACACGCTACTTTGAGGGGGTAGTGAGGGTTACCTCGTGTGAGTTCGAGTCTCGTCCTGGGCACGTTTTTAGGTAAAAACGGATATCTATGAATTGGATATCCGTTTTTGCATTTTATATTTTATTGGTTACAATAAATATATTTGTAATTTTAAGATTCCGGATAAAATACGTAGGTAATTAACATCCTGTGTTTTATGAAAGATATTAACCAGTCTGAAATCACGAAAGCACTTGAAACAGAAAAGCCAGGAAAGCTTTTGTTTCAATATGCTACTCCTGCCATTATCGGAAATCTGATAAATTCTTTTTATCATATTATTGATAGTGTCTTTATCGGCCATGGGGTAGGGCCGTATGCTATTGCTGGGCTGGGGTTGACTTTTCCTATCATGAATCTGACTATTGCGTTCGGAACGTTAGTGGGTATGGGAGCCGCTACACGTGTTTCCATTTATATGGGGCAAAAAAATATTGCTATGGCTGAAAAAATATTGGGAAATGCTCTTACATTAACCTTTCTTATTTCTTTTGTATTCACTGCGGGTATGTTATATTTTCTGGACGATGTGTTATGGTTATTCGGGGGAAGCGAAAACACCATTCCTTATGCCAGAGATTTTATGCAGATTATTCTGTTAGGGAATATTCTCAATACGTTGAGTTATAGTTTTAATAATATTATGCGTTCATCCGGATATCCGGGAAAAGCCATATACACGATGGTAATAGGAGCCGTTGCAAATGTAATTCTGGCTCCTGTGTTTATTTTTGTATTGAAGATGGGGATTCGAGGTGCTGCAATTGCTACGGTTATCTCTATGTCTATTTCTGCTGTGTGGGTTATTTCTCACTTCTTTGGGAAAAATAGCCTGCTTAAATTTAAAAAGAATACATTCAGATTACAGGCCAATATTGTAAAACCTATTTTATCTATAGGGGTTTCTCCTTTTCTGATGAATTTAGCTGCTTGCCTGGTAGTAATATTTATGAATATAAGTTTGAAAGAATATGGTGGAGATCTTGCCATCGGAGCGTATGGTGGGATTGTCAACCGATTGAATTTACTAATTATTATGATTATTGTAGGATTAAATCAGGGTATGCAGCCTATTGCAGGTTTTAATTTCGGAGCTCAGCAATATGACCGGGTAAAAGAAGTGCTTAAGGTCACAATAAAAATAGCTACTATCGTTACAACTATCGGATTTCTGGCGGCACAGTTTATTCCCGAATTATTAGTAGGAGCTTTTACTTCTGATGAATCTTTGATTGAAATTTCTAAAACCGGATTAAGACTAAGCACCCTGGCATTTGTATTGATCGGATTCCAGATTGTAACTGCCAATTTCTTTCAATCAATCGGCATGGTTTCCAAATCCATATTCCTGAGTTTGTCAAGACAGTTTCTTTTTCTTATTCCATTGGTATTTATCCTACCTCATTTTTTTGGACTGAATGGTGTATGGTATGCTATGGCCGGAGCCGATTTTCTTTCTTTTATTGTTACTGCCTGTTTGTTATATATTCAAATGAAAAATTTCAATAGTAAGAATTATAAGTAAAATGTCAATTCCCGGAATATTTATAGGGTATCCGATCAGGGTTGACACATTAAATACTATTTATTCTTTCTCGCTTTTATTCTTAAAGTATACATATTAATAATGGAAATAAATCAATTGTTTTCTTATTTCACAAATTAGAAGTAAATCGAAATAAAAGATTGTATTTAAGAAGATAAAGAGATTCGTTTTCAGGCCTTTTCGTGATATATAATCCGGTATCATTGAAGTACATATTATGACGAGAGAGCTGATAAGGGATGGATACCCTATGGGTTAGTCCCATCATTTTTGTTTCCTGAGAAATTAAACATATCGGTTCTGGAATTTCCATATGTTGAATATGATTATCATGTCAATAGGAATATATAAACAAAAAAGCCTGTCTTAAAAACAGGCTTTTTTGCTAAAATAACAAGTAATTATCTACTTTATTGAATAAATACGATTTTTATTCTGCCGGAGTTTCAGGTGTTTCTGTAACAGCTTCAGGTGTTTCCGGAGCAGCGGTTTCTTCTTCAGTAGTTTCTACAGGAGCTTCCTCAGTAGCTTCTTCTGCTATGGCTTCAGCTCTTTTCTTAGCTACTTCTTCTGCTTTTGCTTTATTTGCTTTCTCTTCTTCTTCCAGACGTTTTTTAGCTTCTATTTTTTCTTTTTCGTCCAGTTTGCTTTTGAGAGTATCTACTTTATTTACTTTTTCTTTTTTCCATGCTTCAAAACGTTTCATCGCTTCCGCATCGTCAAAAGCACCTTTCTTTACACCACCATTAAGGTGTTTCATTAATAAAACACCTTCTTCCGAAAGGATGTTTCTAACAGTATCTGTTGGTTGCGCACCAACGTTCAGCCAATACAAAGCCCTATCGAATTTTAAATCTATTGTAGCAGGATTTGTGTTCGGGTTATAAGAACCTATCCTTTCAATAAACTTACCATCTCGTGGTGCCCTGCTGTCTGCAATTACAATTTTGTAGAACGCATAATTCTTGCGTCCGTGTCTTTGTAATCTGATTTTTGTTGCCATTAATTAAAACTTTTTTAAATTGATAAATTTGCATTAGCGGCGCAAAATTACTATAATTTAATCGAAGTTCCAATCTTTCCGGATGAATATTTTTATGGGGAAAGAAATAATTATTATAAAATAAATGCTGTCAATTATTATCTTTTATACCTTTGCCCTGTTTTTGATTCGTATTTATTAGGATACGGATAAATAAATCAGGACATTTTTAGTGCCCTTAAATAATAAATAATATGTCTGTACATACTGAGGATAGTAGAAAAGTGACTACGCGTCGCTTGATTGAAATGAAGCAACGCGGAGAAAAAATCTCAATGCTGACTGCGTATGATTATACAATGGCTTCTATTATTGATAAAGCCGGTATAGACGCAATATTAGTGGGGGATTCCGCTTCCAATGTAATGGCCGGTAATGTGACAACTCTTCCTATTACATTGGACCAGATGATATATCATGGAAAATCAGTATTTCGGGCCGTAAAAAGAGCACTGTTGGTAGTAGATTTGCCTTTTGGTACTTATCAGGGAAATTCCAAGATTGCTCTGGAATCTGCTATTCGTATCATGAAAGAAACTCATGCCGATTGTGTTAAACTGGAAGGAGGAAAAGAAATCCTTGAGTCGGTAAATCGGATTTTAAGTGCAGGGATTCCTATTATGGGACATCTTGGACTTATGCCACAATCTATTAATAAGTTCGGTTCGTATGCAGTCCGGGCAAAAGAAGAAGAAGAAGCAAAAAAGTTGATAGAAGATGCCCACTTACTTGAAGATGCCGGTTGTTTTGCTATTGTAATAGAAAAAGTTCCTGCTAACCTTGCCGGTCAGATTGCTTCGGAATTAAGTATCCCTATTATTGGGATAGGAGCAGGTAGATATGTAGACGGTCAGGTACTAGTCATGCATGATATGTTAGGACTTAATAAAGGATTTTCTCCCCGGTTTCTTCGTAGATACGCAAATCTGGAAGAGAATATAACCCAGGCAGTCCAGCAATATGTAACAGATGTAAAATCATCTGACTTTCCTAATGAACAGGAACAATATTAATAATTCTTATTTAAACATATGGAACAAAAGCGTCTGTTAACCGGACGCTTTTTATGATTTGTGCTATGAAACAGAAGCTCTGGAATAAGAATTTTATTAATTCTTGTATTGCAAATTTTTTAATGGCCTCATCTTTTCATTTATTAATGCCGGTTATTCCTATTTATCTCACTGATTTTTTAGGAGTAGCACCTTCCCGTATCGGAATTGTTTTGTCAAGCTATTCTTTGGGAATGCTTCTGGTAAGGCCTTTTTCCGGATATATTATTGATGTATTTGACAGGAAAAAAGTATTTCTTCTGGCACTCTTACTATTTGTAGCCACTTTCTTTGGCTATTTGTTTGCTGTTACGGTAGGACTTTTAATTATCCTTCGGTTTTTACATGGTTTATTCTGGGGGGTAGCTACGGTTTCTTCCAATACCATTGCTATTGATATTATTCCTTCTTCACGTCGGGCGGAAGGAGTGGGATATTTTGGTATGAATATGAATCTGGCAATGGCAATTGCTCCTTTTATAGCCATCCATATTTTTGAATCTTTTGGTTTCTATATCCTTATTTTTTGTGCTATTTTTATGGGAATGCTGGCTATCGGATCTGTTATGTTTATAAAAACTCCTTATAAGCAGAAATTACAGGAACGTCCTCCTCTTTCATTCGACCGGTTTATTCTTATAAAAGGTTTGCCTGTTTTTTTTAATCAACTTCTTGTTACAATCGGTTGGGGCATGCTTGTTTCTTTTGCTGCTTTGTATGGAAAAGAAATAAATATCCCTAATCCGGGTATGTTTTTTCTATTTGTAGCTGCAGGGTTAATTTTAGCCCGCATTACTTCAGGCCGTTTTGTTGATAAAGGCTATCTTCATATAGTCGCAGTTGTTGCCTTATCTATTATTACCTTATCTCTCTTTTCTTTTTATTATTACCATACTATTTTCTCCTATTGTCTTTCTGCTTTTTTTATTGGTATCGGATATGGTACCATGTTACCGGCTTTTCAGACGACTTTTATAAATATGGCTCCTCATGACAGAAGAGGCACAGCCAATTCTACTTATCTTACTGCGTTTGATTTTGGTATGGGAGCAGGAATGCTTTTAGGAGGCTATATTTCCGGATTCTATTCAACAAAGTATCTTTATTTAACAGCTTCCATACTGAGTTTCTTTTCAATTCTCTTTTATCTTTTTATTTCCAGAAAAGTATATGAAAAGAATAAATTAATAAAATAGTTAGGGTAATTATTAATTAAATGTTTTTATCCTGTTTTAAGTATGGGATTTAATCCTTTTCCGGTAAATTTTTTCTGCTAATAGATGAGGTTAGGGATTAATAGTTTATTCTATAGGTATATAGTGGTTTATTGTAGAAAATATTTTTATATTAAAAAGGTCCGGAAAGAAATTAATATTTTTCAGATATTATTTCTCTGTAGATTAGTTCTAATTTTTTTGCAATAATATCAGGCGAAGCCAGATTTTTTAAATGACTTCTTATCTTTACGCTATCGAAATTTCTTCTGTTGTCTATTAAATTCAGCATCCCTTGTGCAAGAGAATCAATATCTTCAATTGGCACCCGATACCCGCAAAAATCCTCAAAGGTACCTAAAGGAACCACTTCAGTACATACTACAGGTACTCCCATACTTAACGCTTCCAGAAAAGAAACCGGCTGTGCTTCCACTCTGCTTGATAGTACAAAACCATCTGCTTTTTTTAATTCTTCCCGGATTTCCGCATGAGAAAGAAAACCACAAAAACTAATCTTATCAGAATGGTTACATTTCTTAAGTAATTCCTGAAAATTCGGATTATCAAAATATCTTCCGGCAATTCTTAATCTGACATTATTATTTATTTCACAGACTTTGTCGAAAGCCGGTAGAAGAATATCGTAAGCTTTCACCGGATTATAACTATTGGCAGCAAAAAAGATGAAATCTTTTTTATTTTCCGGCATTTTATTTTCCGGAGAAAAAAAGTCAACATCTAGCATATTTGACATGGCTCTTATGGGCACATCTCTGGTAAGAAAACTGCTTATTTTTTCTATTTGTTGTTCAGAAACAGGAAGGATATAACTTGCATTTGAAAAACCTTCTATATAAAAAGGCGTATATATTTCCTTTATTTTATCTTTGGCAAACTCACTTTGTTGTCCGAATATTCCCCGATGTTCTGTTAATACATACGGAATTCCGTATTTCTTTTTGATTTTTGCAGCAGGGATGCTTCCCCACATAGAACTATGGACATGTATTACATCCGGCCTGCCAAAAATTTGGATGTAAGATTCTACTAAAGAAGTTGTTTTATGGATCCATTTTTTGATATTTATCATATGAAAATAAGGAATTCTCCATGAATAATACCGAAGTATTTCTATCTCATTTTCTTTCGTTATAAAACTTTTGACAGGGTATTTAAAAACATTTGTCTTATACTTTCTCCAGGGTAAAGTAACGTTTGCTAATATTCTTACCTCCATTCCCCGGGCTTTTAGCGCTTTTGTTTGGTCTGTACAGAAATAACCTCCTTCAGGAAGATACCAGGAAGGCAGTTGAAGAATATGAAGTGGCTTATTTGATTGTTTCATTTGAGAGATATTTTAAATTCCAATTGAAAAATTCCGGATTAAAATTTAATGGGATTGGAGATATATTCTTTTCTTTTCGTAATTTTTTATTAAGACATAAAACCATCCTAATTGAAAAAGGGCAATAAAGGTAGTGGCAAAGCTATAACCAATAATTGAAATAACATAATTATCAAAGTGTATTCCGATTAAAATAGCTATCAGGCGTAAAATAGCACATCCTGTCTCTATGAACATAGCTGATTTTTGTTTGAAAAAAATCCCTGGGATAAATGCGAAAGTTCCGGTGAAAAAAGACACCAAAAACCAGGGTAATAAGGCATTTAGAATATAAGCCGTTTCCTTCCATTCATTTCCGAACAAAAAAGGAACAATATCTTTTGAAAAAAAGAAAATAAAAACAAAGGCAGGAAACATAATAAAAAAGAAATTCCTGCAAAAGCTCTTGAATAATGGCAGCATAGGTTTCTTTTCATTATACCGTTGGGACAATTGTTGAAAATAAACTTGATTCAGGGAACTTGTAATAATATTAATCGGTCTGAAGCCTATACTCATTGCCAATGCATAAAATCCGACAATTTTTATACCAAAGAAAGGGGTAAACATTAAGGCTGGTAAGTTACTTGACAGCATATTAACAAAGGTATGGAAAAGAGTATATTTGGGATAATTCTCATATCTCTTTGCAACCTTTTTTATCCGTACAGGATCAGATTGAAATAATCTTCCAATGATTTGCTTTTTATTTTTTATAAAAAGAACAGATGTAAAAGAACAGACATATCCTATAAAAGTAGCTACTATTAAACCGATTTTAGTATAGGAAAACCATCCGAAAAGCAATTTGAAAAAACTGCTTCCTAATGACTGAGAGATAGTATAATGGGCTGTTAAATTAAAGCTTTTATTTCGGTTAAACCAATAAGTAAGCATCGTTCCGATAGAATTCAGAAGTACGATTACAGGAATTAAATAAATAGTCCATTTTATGTAAGAAAGGGAAAAAAAGGAAAGGATAAAGTCCTTTAAAAAAAGGATAAGTAACAAAAGTCCTAGGCAAAACCACAAGGTAATTCTTAATCCCAAATGAAAAATTGCTATTGCATCTTTGGAAGACTTGGGTTGTAGAATTGCAGTTTCGTATCGACCTGTAGAAAGAACAAAAAATATACTACATAAAGTTAAGAAAAAGTTATATTCCCCGAATTCTTCGGGAGAATACATTCTGGTTATCAGCGGATATATAAGTAATGCTACTGCCTGAGAGACAATATTTGCAGAAAGAAGATTAAAGGCATTTCTTTTAAATTCGGAATTAAAGAATTTTTTTAAAGTCATTTACAAAGTGGATTTAATCCAATACAAAGAAATTTTATTTATTGGCTTATTCCTCATCTTTATACCAACTGGCATACATTCCATAATTAGAAGCTATTCGTTGGTTAATTTCTTTTGATTGTTGAGGATCGATTTTCTTTATATATTTAGCAGGCACACCTGCATATATACTTCCGGGTTCAACAATCGTATTACTTAAAACCACTGAGCCTGCAGCAACAATTGCGCCTTCTCCGATGACAGCATGGTCCAGTACGACAGAACCCATCCCTATTAAGGCCCCTTCATGCACAGTGGCTCCGTGAATAGTTACATTATGGCCGATGGAAACATTATCTCCGATGTGAAGAGTTGATTTTTCATATAAAGTGTGTAATACACTCCCATCCTGAATATTTACATTATTCCCGATACGGATCGAATTTACATCTCCCCTGATTACAGCGCTATACCATACGCTGCAATTATTCCCTAACATTACATCTCCGATAATAGTTGCATTTTCTGCTAAGAAACAATCTTTTCCTATCTGTGGAGTAAACCCTCTGACTGTTTTAATCAATGCCATATTTAATAAATAATTTAAAAATGCCTAGGGCCAGTTATTACAATTATGATCTATAATTGTATATCTTTGCCTCTGTTAAATTTCATTTTACAAAAGTACAATAATAATAAATGGAAAATTATTTTTGTATTATCTTTTCAGTTTCTATATAGATAAGAACTAACTTCTTTTATTTCCTTAAGATCTACAAATAAGTTTAATATATAAATAATGTAATAGTATGATGGATATTTTGAAGGAACGCCGTACAATCCGTAAGTATACAGATAAAAATATAGAAGAAAATTTGCTTAAGGAATTGCTGGAAGCTGCGTTCAGAGCTTCTAATACCGGCAATATGCAATTATATAGTGTTGTGGTTACAAAAAAACAGGAAATGAAAAAAAAACTGGCTCCTTTTCATTTTAATCAGCCTATGATAGAACAGGCTCCTGTCGTATTAACTTTTTGTGCGGATGTGAACCGGTTTAATAAATGGTGTGAACTAAGGAATGCAGTTCCCGGATTCGATAATTTTCAATCCTTTATAACAGCTGCTATTGATGCGGTTATTGCTGCTCAGACCTTTTGTGTGGCTGCTGAAGCCAGAGGGTTAGGGATTTGCTACATAGGTACGGTTACTTATATGACTAAACAAATTATAGAGACCCTTCAATTGCCGGAATATGTCGTTCCTGTAGTTACACTTACTCTCGGTTATCCGGAAGAAATACCTCCTCAGGTAGAAAGGTTGCCGCTGGAAGGACTGGTGCATGAAGAATATTATAAAGAGTATAGTAAAGAAGATATTGAAAATATTTATTCCCATAAAGAAAATCTTGAAGTAAATAAAAAGTATGTTGCTGAAAATAAAAAAAATACTTTAGCGCAAGTATTTACGGATATTCGATATACCAAAGAGAACAATGAAAAATTTTCACAAACATTCTATGAAGCAATTAGGGAACAAGGTTTTCTTAAATAAATTTGTGAATAAGAAAATTTCTAAAAAAAGAGAAAAAGAAAGAACTTATTCGTCTATATAATGTTAAACTATTACCCTCTTTTATTTAGCATGAAAATTTAATGTTTTGTAAAAGAATAGAATACGTAGTTTATACGAAAAACTGTATAATCACTAAAATTAATTAGTATTCTTATGGAATATGAGAATGATTGGTTGAATCCGGATGATTCAAAGGCGATTTCTTTTATTAGAAAATCTTTACCCGAAGCGTTAGCTTTCAGAATAAATGATTTGCAAATAGAAGAAGTCATAGATTGCGTACATGAGTTCTATGAAGAAAAAGGAATGCTGGAAGAAGATAATCCGGAAGATTCTTTGGAAATAGATGAAGAAGAATTATTCTCTTATGTATATGAACATGTGGATAAGGAATTAATGAAAGATTTGTCAGCCGGAGATATACGCCAAATTGTCGAAAAAGAGTTAGATTATTCTGATAAATCAGATGGTTTTTAATATATACTTTTTAATAAATAAAAATAAATAATTTATGAAAACAACAAAACTATTTGCAACATTTGCTGTATGCATCGCGATTATTTTTGCATCCGGATGTTCTTCTATGAGTAATACAGGAAAAGGTGCTGCGATAGGAGCCGGAGGTGGTGCTGCTTTAGGTGCTGGTGTCGGAGCTTTATTCGGAAAAGGACAAGGGGCTGTCATCGGTGCTGCTATCGGAACTGCCGTAGGAGCAGGCACAGGAGCGATTATCGGTAATAAAATGGATAAGCAGGAAGAAGAGCTTCGTCAGATTCAGGGAGCAGAAGTAGAAAAAGTAACAGATAAAAATAATCTTCAGGCAATTAAAGTAACTTTTGCTGAAGGAATTTTGTTTCAGACAGGAAAAAGTGATCTGAGTGCTTCTTCTAAAACGGCATTAAGTCAGTTTGCTTCTTCTCTTGTTAATAATCCTGAAACAGATGTAACAATTTATGGACATACAGATAATACCGGGAGCAGATCTATAAATGAAAAATTATCTAACGAAAGGGCACAGGCAGTAGCAAACTATCTCATGGGAAGTGGTGTTGCCGGAAATCGTCTGACTACTGAAGGATTGGCATATGATTATCCTGTAGCCGATAATAATACTGCAGCAGGAAGAGCTCAGAATCGTCGTGTGGAAGTTTATATTACAGCAAATGAGCAGATGATCAGAGATGCTGAAGCTGGCAGATAAATCAGTTTTTCCCGGGATATTAAGTTATATCCGGTAAAATAACCATATTATACTGGCTTTTATAAGAGAGTGGTAAAAACTTTTATTACTCTCTTTTTGTTTGCTATAAAATAAAGTCAAATGTTTAAAGAGCTAATAATAAGAAAATCAAATTGTTTGTATGCAAAAAATAAAAAATACGCAAACGGTTGCATAAAATTTTGTGCAATTTTTTGCATTAAATGGATATTAACTTTTTTATTTGTCTTTAAATTTGTTTTCGGAGAAAATAATCAAATGTTTATCCTTAAAAAGGAGGTCATTACCATTTCATGAAAATTAAATTTAATATTACATATAACACCAAATGGGGACAATCCGTTTGCGTATGTGGATCCGTTCCCGAATTAGGTTTATGGGAGGAAAAAAATGCGATCGATCTGCATTTTGTTTATCCTTCCACATGGGTATTGGAAGTCGATATAAACAAATCCGAAAAAATTGAATATCGTTACTTTCTGAAAGAAAATGGTAATGTTATACATCGGGAATGGGGTGAACCACATTGTTTACAGCCGGATAATAAAAAGTCTTTTTTTGTAACAGACTCATGGATTGAGTCTCCTCAACAGAATTTTTTATTTACATCAGGCTTTACGGAAAGTTTCTTTTACCATCCGATACAAAATAAGAAAATCAGATATTTCAAAAATTCTGTTTTACTAAATGTATTTTGTCCGTATATAGAAAAAAATCAGACACTTTTTATCGTTGGTTCTTCGGATAAACTGGGAAATTGGATTCCCGCAAACGGCTTGGAATTAACTCCGGTTGGAACAGCACAATGGCAACTCCTGATAAATACGGATCAGATAGATAAAGGTTCGGAATATAAGTTTGTTATTTACGATAAACACCAACAGAAAGTTATTCATTGGGAAGAAGGAAATAACAGGGAACTTACTCCTGCAAAAGACTCAAAAGAAAGTCCCGGAATAGTATGGGTTGAATCTTTAATTTATAATTATGGACACAGTAACTGGAAAGCGGCTGGGGTTGCTATACCGGTTTTTTCGCTGCGTTCCGAAAAAAGTTCCGGAATAGGAGAATTTCCGGATTTAAAGCCGATGGTTGATTGGGCTAATAAAACAGGCCAGAAAATAATTCAGATTTTACCAATTAACGATACTACAATTACTTATACCTGGACGGATTCCTATCCTTATAATGCCATTTCTATTTATGCATTGCATCCTATATACTTCGGTTTGAAAGAGTATCCGTTGAAAGATAAGGCATTGAGAGAACAATACGAAAAACTGGCCGGTCATTTAAATGATTTAAAAGAGATTGACTATGAAAAAGTGCTTTCTCTTAAAAATGCTTACTTACAAGATTTATTCAATGAAATAGGAACTGATACTTTAAAAAGTAAGAAATTTCTGGAGTTTTATGAAAAGAATGAGGAATGGTTATTTCCTTATGCGTGCTTTACCTATTTCCGGGATAAATATCACACGGCTGCCTATACACGTTGGGAAACTTTCAAAAAGTATGATAAAACGGCATTGACAGAATTAGCCGGTGAAGATAAAGAATTTAAAGATAAATTGGATAAAGCTTTTTTTACTCAATATCTTTTGCATGAACAGCTCTATAATGTCAAAATGTATGCACATGAAAAAGATGTGGTACTAAAAGGCGATATTCCTATTGGAATTAGTCGGAACAGTGTAGAAGCCTGGGTCGAACCTCACCTCTTTAACCTGGATACTCAAACCGGTGCTCCTCCCGATGATTTTTCCATTACCGGACAGAACTGGGGATTTCCTACCTATAATTGGAATGAAATGGCCAAAGATGGCTATCAGTGGTGGCGGAAACGGTTCGTTAAAATGACGGATTATTTTGATATATATCGTATAGACCATATTCTCGGATTCTTCCGAATATGGGAAATACCTATCAACTCTGTACAGGGGTTATTAGGATATTTTAGCCCGGCTTTACCTTTTACGATACAGGAAATAAATAATGCAGGTATATATTTTGATGAATACCGCATGACAAAGCCCTATATTCATGAACACTTTCTCGGTGAAATATTTGGAGAATATACACAGGAAGTAATTGGAAAATTCCTTCGTACAGTAGCCTGGCAACGGTACGAATTGAATGAAATATGCAATGACCAGCAAAAAATAAAAGCTCTCTTCTTAGGAGAAGAAGACGAAAAAAGCATCCGGATAAGAGACGGGCTGTATAGTCTGTGTAATGAAGTGCTTTTTATTCGGGATAAACGGGAACCGGATAAATTTCATCCACGTATTACAGCTCAGTTTACCTTTTCATATAAAGATCTGGATGATAACACAAAGTCAGCTTTTAATAAGTTATATGATTATTTCTTTTATAATAGGCATTCTGAATTCTGGCGACTGGAAGCATTGAAAAAACTACCTCCTTTAATTTCTTCCACTCATATGCTTGTTTGTGGAGAAGACCTGGGGATGGTTCCTGATTGTGTGCCAAGTGTAATGCATGAATTGCAGATATTAAGTCTGGAAATTGAACGCATGCCAAAAGACCCGATGGTAGAATTTAATAGTTTGCCATATTTACCTTACATGAGTGTCTGTACAACTTCTACCCATGATATGTCTCATATCCGGTTATGGTGGAAAGAAAACCGGGAGATTACCCAGAAATATTATAACCAGGTGCTCTGGAAACCGGGCATAGCACCGGAAGAATGTTCTTCGGAACTTTGCTGGCAAATAATTACAAATCATTTAAATGCTCCGTCTATGTTAACCATTCTTCCTTTGCAGGACTGGTTGTCCATAGATGATGCGCTTAAAAGACCGAATCCGGAAGAAGAACGAATTAATATACCTGCTAATCCTCAGCATTATTGGAGATACAGGATGCATTTAACATTGGAAGAGCTGTTGGGGAAAACAGAATATAATGACCAAATCAGAAATATGGTCCGGCTTTCAGGAAGAGAGTAAAAAAGACAAATATATAAGAAATCACATCACTTTTACGAAAGGAAAAGGAAAAAAGTGAAAAGTAAGAGTAAAAAATACTTCTTACCTCTCCTTTTTTTAACCTTTTGCTTTGAAAATAAACCATAATACCATATGAAGAAACTTTTTTTAAGTATCCAGCTCAGCCTTTTCTTTGCCTTCTCTGCTTATTGCATAGAGATAAAAACAGTTGATCCTTCTTTCTGGTGGACAGGAATGAAGAATTCCGAATTACAGATATTGCTTTATGGAGAGGATATTGCATCCTGTGAGGTTGAAATTTCATCACAATCTGCCCGCCTTACTAACAAAGTAGTACTGGAAAATCCCAATTATTTATTATTATATCTCGATTTGTCTTCGGCACAACCTGAAAAGTTTGATATTACCCTGAGAAAAGGAAAAAAGAAAAAAATAATTCCGTATGAATTTAAAGAGCGCAAACCAGGTTCTTCCGAACGGGAAGGATTTCATGCCGGTGATGTTCTTTATTTAATTATGCCGGATCGTTTTGCTAACGGAGATCCGGGCAATGACGTTGTGAAGGGAATGTTGGAAGAAAAAGTGGACAGAAGTGAACAATATGCACGTCATGGCGGAGATTTTAAAGGGATAACCGATCACCTGGATTATATTGCTGATTTAGGCGTAACGGCTATATGGGTAAATCCTGTATTGGAAAATAATATGCCGGAAGCCTCTTACCATGGATATGCTACTACTGACTATTATAAAGTAGACAGGCGTTTCGGAACAAATGAGGAGTTTGTCGATATGATTGAAAAAGCCCATGCAAAGGAATTAAAGATTGTAATGGATATGATCTTTAATCATTGTGGGAGTGAACATTTTTTCTTTAAAGATAAACCGTCAGGCGACTGGTTTAACTTTTCCGATAATTATGTGCAAACCTCATACAAAACTATGTCTCAGTTTGATCCCTATGCTTCGGAATATGATAAAATAAAAGCCGTTGACGGATGGTTTGTAAAAGAAATGCCGGATCTGAATCAACGGAATCCGCATGTGGCAAAATACCTGATTCAAAATAGTATCTGGTGGATAGAATATGCCGGAATTGATGGTATAAGACAGGATACACATCCCTACGCCGATTATGACATGATGGCACGGTGGTGTAAAGAAGTGATAGAAGAATATCCCGATTTTAATATTGTAGGAGAAACCTGGCTCAATTCAAATGTCGGAGTATCTTTCTGGCAGAAAGATAGTAAACTGGCATGGCCCCGAAATTCTTATCTTCCCTGTGTAATGGATTTTCCTTTATCCGGAATAATGAACCGGGCTTTTGATGAGGAGACACAGGAATGGGATGCCGGAATGGCTGCTATTCACGAATATCTCACTCAGGATATTGTCTATGCAGATCCGATGAATCTGCTGGTTTTCCTGGATAATCATGATATATCCCGTTTCTACAGGACTCCGGAGCAAACAGCTAATCTGAACCGGTTTAAACAAGCGGTTACTTTCCTATTAACAGTAAGGGGGATCCCTCAATTATACTATGGGACAGAAATTCTGATGGCGGCAGATAAAGGCAATGGCGATGGAACCTTGCGGGAAGACTTTCCGGGAGGATGGCCGGGAGACACTCGTTCGGCATTTACAGCAGCCGGCAGGACCGAAAGGGAAAACGAAGCATTTAACTTTCTGAAAAATCTACTGCATTGGCGGAAAGGCAATGAAGTAATCTCAAAAGGTTCCTTCAAACATTTTGCTCCTGTACATGCAACATATGTCTATGAAAGGAAATACAACGGGAAATCCGTAGTCGTTATATTATGTGGAAGTGACCAGCAACAAACAATAGAGCTGGAAAGATATAAAGAAGTACTTCCTGCCGATACGGCAAAAGATATCATCAGTGGAACTAAGATTGATCTGAGTCAGTCAACGCTCACGTTATTGCCAAGAAGTGTAATGTTATTGGAGTTTTGATTTCTCTCTGATTTGATTATTATGAAAAAAAGACATAATTTAACGATAAAAGATATTGCCAGGGAACTGAATGTTTCTCCATCGACTGTATCAAGGGCATTGAAGAATAACCCTTATATCAGTCGCGAAACACGGAAAATGATTCAGGAATATGCACGCAAACACAAGTATAAGCCCAATACACTGGCATTGAGCCTTCGGACAAAACAAACCAATATTATTGGGGTGATTGTTCCGGAACTGGCAAATCATTTTTTCTCCGGTGTACTATCCGGAGTAGAAACTGTTGCAGAGAATAACGGATACACGATGGTGGTTTGCCAGTCATTGGAAGATTATCAGAAGGAAATCAAGAATGTACAGACTATGATTGAGACGCAGGTCTCCGGCGTACTTATTTCCCAGTCAAAAAATACGTTTAAATATGATCATTTTCATGAGTTAACAGAAAATAATATCCCTGTTATCTTTTTTGACAGGATATGTACGGGCATAGATACGGAAAAAGTAGTGGTCGATGATTATTCCGGTACATTTACAGCAGTAGAATATATGATAAAAACCGGTTGTAAACGAATTGCATTCTTTTCGGCACCTCTTAATCTCGAAATATCCAAGAACAGGAAAAACGGTTACCTGGATGCACTCCGGAAATACAAGTTGCCGGTAGATGAATCCTTTATCCGCATAGCAGATAATAAAAGACTCGGATACGAAAAAGCAATGGAAATCTTACAGGAACCGAATCGCCCGGATGCGTTTATGGCCATGAATGATTACACGGCTTCCGGAATTCTGGTTGCTGCAAAACAACTCGGATTAAGAATCCCGGAAGATGTTTCTATCTGTGGTTTTTCCAATTCCAACATTTCTCAGGATACGGATCCTATGCTCACTACCATGGACCAGCATCCCATTCGTATCGGAGAGGAAGCCATGAAACTATTGATTGATAAAATAGAAAATGAAGATAATAAAAACCGGAAGAATAAAATAATAAAAACATCCCTGATTATTCGTCAGACAACACGGAAACTTGTTTATTAACAAAATACCCTGAAACATATTCTGTTCTTCTTTCCGGCAAAGAAGCAGGATGCCCGGATAAAAAATAAAGATATGAAACAAAAACCTGATCTTTCCTTTTGGCAAATCTGGAACTTAAGTTTCGGATTTTTTGGCGTACAGATTGCCTATTCGTTGCAAAGTGCTAACATCAGCCGTATATTTGCTACTCTGGGCGCAGACCCTCATAACCTGAGTTACTTCTGGATTCTCCCGCCGTTAATGGGAATTATTGTACAACCTATTGTCGGTTCTTTAAGCGATCGGACATGGACAAGATTCGGAAGACGAATTCCTTACTTGTTTATCGGAGCGATTGTTGCGGTAATTGTCATGTGTTTGTTGCCGAATGCGGGTAGCCTTCATCTGGCCATTGGAAGTGCAATGATTTTCGGAGTGATTGCGCTGATGTTTTTAGATACTTCCATTAACATGGCCATGCAACCATTTAAAATGCTCGTAGGAGATATGGTAAATGAAAAACAAAAAGGATTTGCGTATTCCATTCAGAGTTTCCTTTGCAATGCCGGAAGTCTTGTCGGATATTTGTTCCCCTTTATTTTTACATGGATTGGGATTTCCAATCTGGCTCCTGAAGGAGTAGTACCCGATTCCGTTATTTATTCGTTTTATGTAGGAGCCGGCATTCTTATCCTATGTGTACTTTACACCGTATTCAAAGTAAAAGAAATGCCTCCACACCAGTACGCACAGTTTCATGGTATTGAAGAGAAATCTGAGAAGAAGGAAAAGTCCGATTACTTTACTTTATTGAAAAACGCTCCCAAAGTATTCTGGACAGTCGGTCTGGTCCAATTCTTCTGCTGGGCGGCCTTTATGTATATGTGGACTTATACCAATGGAGCAATTGCTGAAAATGTATGGGGAACTACCGATACAAAATCTGCCGAATACCAGACAGCCGGAAACTGGGTGGGTGTACTATTTGCAGTACAGGCTATCGGGTCCGTACTTTGGGCAATGCTTATCCCCAGGTTCAAATCTTATAAATTAGCTTACATCGTAAGCCTTGTATTAGGAGGGATAGGATTCATTTCTACAGGATTTATCCATAACCAATATATTTTATTTGTTGCTTACTTATTAATTGGTTGTGCATGGGCTGCTATGCTGGCTTTGCCATTTACTATCCTGACAAATGCCCTTTCCGGGAAAAACATGGGCGCTTACCTGGGATTATTTAATGGTACCATCTGTTTGCCTCAGATTGTAGCAGCATTAGTAGGAGGTGGCTTATTACGTCTTGTTGGTGGATCACAAGTATCCATGCTGGTATTGGCCGGAGTTTTTTTACTGTTGGCTTCCGCTTCTGTCTTTCTTGTAAAAGAAAAAAATTCTTCAACGGATTCCTGATTTATAAGTAAAAAAATAAGTTGAATAAAAGAGAAAGATAAAAGAAGGAGAAATGGCATTTTTAACAAAACAGAAAATCTGTTTCCTTTTTCTTCCGTAAATTCTAATTTGTATTCCATAGCATAAAAAAGGTATAAATAAAATAAGAGAATATTTTATTTATACCTTAATTTTTCCTCTTTTACCGTGAAAGGAAATTTAACTTACTCACTTGTATAATTTTGTAAAAAACAAAATAAAAAGTATTGGTTTTATGAATATGGATATCTTATAAACATGCAATTTTTTATGCAAACGTTTGCATTACAAAAACCTTATTTTTAGCCCCTTATTTTGATCTAAATAAAAATTCCTTTTCATCTTTGCTATGTTTTAGCCATGGGAACAAGAGCTTTTCTTGAAAAAATATTATCTAATCAACTTTAATTAATTTTAAAGTTAACCTTTAATCATTTTCAAATGAAGAAGAAACCTAACTTAAAAAATTGTTTGAGAGTATTTCAAGTGTTGTTGCTTGGAATCTTTACGCTCTCGGGTGTGTATGCACAGGATGGTGCGAGGAACACAGTAACAGGTACCGTAAACGATCATTATGGAGATCCCGCTATCGGGGCAAGCGTAATGGTTCAGGGAACAACACAGGGTACCATGACAGACATTAACGGTAACTTTTCTATTGTAGCTCCGGCAGATGCTACCTTGGAAGTTAGTTATGTAGGGTATGTAACAGAAAGGATACCTATCAACGGTCGTTCTAATATTGTAATAAATATGAAGGTCGACCAGAGTATTATGCTTGATGAAGTAGTAGCCATCGGATATGGTACCGTAAGAAAAACAGACCTTACAGGTGCGGTTACGGCTATCAAACCGGATGAGTTGAACCGTGGTGCTATTACCAGCCCACAGCAACTTTTGCAGGGTAAAGTATCCGGAGTGTTTGTGCAATCCGGTAAAGGAGAACCAGGTGGTGGATCTACCATGCGGATCCGGAGTGGAGCTTCGTTATATGCTTCCAACGATCCGTTAATCGTAATTGATGGAGTACCTATTGCAAATGATGGAGCACCAGGTATGGTAAATGGATTATCAGCGATTAATCCGAATGATATTGAGACATTTACTGTTTTAAAAGATGCTTCTGCTACAGCGATCTATGGTTCCAGGGCATCGAATGGGGTAATTATTATTACTACAAAAAAAGGATTAGGACCAGGAGAGGGTAAAAACTATAAAATCAGCTATAACAGTACCTATAGTCTTAGTGATCCTCATAACAAAATTAAAACGCTGGGAGCTAATGAGTATCGGGAGATTATAAGCGATGTTTTCGGAGATGATGCTACTGCAATGGACTTATTAAACATGTATCCGGATGTTTCTACGAACTGGCAGGACGAGATCTTTAAAACAGCATTTTCTACTGATCAGAATCTAAGTATTTCCGGAAATTCTTTTGATATGCCTTACCGTGTTTCCTTCGGGTATACAAATGAGGATGGTACGCTTAAAACTTCTAATTACGAACGATATAGTCTGGATATATCTGCAAGCCGTAAGTTCTTTAATGATCATCTGAATATCTCCTTGAATGTGAAAGGATCTATCAATAAAAACGTATATGCAGAAGGAAATGCGGTAGAAACAGCGGCTTTCTACGACCCGACCAAACCTGTATATAATGATACCGGAGAATTCAATGGCTATTATAACTGGACTGTTGCCAGTGGAGGACCTAATACCCTTAGTGCTTCAAATCCGTTAGGACTGTTATATGATAAAACGAATACCGGAAAAACAAGAAGAAGTATCGGAAATTTACAGTTGGATTATAAAATGCATTTCCTTCCTGAATTACGTGCCAATTTAAATCTGGGATATGACGTAGCAAGAGGAGAAGGATATGGGAAAGGAGATCATACCGGTTCTTTTCTAGCTGCCAGAGATACTGATTTCCCTATACTCGGACAAAGGGAAGACTGGAACAATTTCCGCCGGAATCAATTGCTGGATTTTTACCTGAATTATGAAAACGAATTTAAAGAAATTAAAAGCCGGATAAATGTAACAGCCGGATATTCCTGGCAACACTTCTATTATTCTGACTCCAATTTCTATTATTCCTATCCTACAGAACGTTTTGCTTCGGATCCGGAGGGATGGACGTATTACGAGGAAGACGGATATTATGTGAATGAAAGCGAAAGTCGTAGAAAGCCCAAAGAAAATTATCTGATCTCTTTCTTCGGTAGATTGAACTATTCTTTTATGGAGCGTTATTTATTAACTGCTACTCTTCGTAATGACGGATCTTCTCGTTTTGCGAAAGGAAACAGATGGGGGTTATTTCCTTCTATTGCATTGGCATGGACAATTACCAATGAAGACTTTATGAAAGAACAATCTGTTTTAACTAACCTGAAACTGAGGGCTAGTTACGGAGAAACAGGACAGCAGGCAGTTGACGAAGATTATTATGTTTATATTCCTAATTATATATTTAATACAAATCCGAACTCTACATATTTGGGCAATGGATTATTGAAACCTTCCGAATACAATCCGAACTTAAAATGGGAAACAACAAAAACTTTTAATGTCGGATTGGATTATGGTTTTCTGAATAATCGTATTTTAGGATCTATTGAAGTGTATCAGAAAAAAACAAACGACTTGTTATCTAAAACCAATGTGGCAGCCGGAACTAATTTTGCCAATATCATATGGGCAAATATCGGAGATATGAAAAATAAAGGAGTTGAGTTTAGTATTGAAGCGACTCCTGTTATTACGAAAGATTTTTCCTGGAATGTAGGTTTTAATGTAACCTGGAATAAAAGTGAAATCACGAACTTAACCGTAGGTGGTGCGGATGATTTTGAAGGAATTTACACGGATGACCAGATATCTGCCGGTACGGGAGGTTATATCGCAAAACACATGGTAGGATATGCACCGAATACATTTTATGTATTTCAACAGGTATATGATGAATTTGGAAAGCCTATTCAGAATGTATTTGTAGATCGCAACGGAGACGGACAAATTACGGATGGAGACCGGTATCTTGCTCATAGTCCTATGCCGGATTGGTACATGGGATTTAACTCCAGAATCGAATATAAGGGTTTTGACCTGGGTTTTAGTCTTCGGGCAAATATTGGTAACTATGCCTACAATGACGTAGCTGCAGGTAATTCTACCGTACAGAATGCATACGGAGCACAAGGATTTTTGACTAATCTTCATGAAACTATTTATAGAACAGGCTTTACCGAGGCAAATACTACTGCTCAGCTTTTCTCGGATTATTTTCTTGAGAATGCTTCTTTCCTGAAAATGGATAATATTACATTAGGATATAGTTTCTTTAATGTATTTAGCAGTAAATTATCCGGTCGGATTTCTTTATCGATGCAGAATGTATTTACTATTACTAAGTACAATGGAATTGATCCTGAAATTCAATCACTGGATGGAATTGATAAAGAGATATGGCCTCGCCCGAAAGTTTATACACTGGGCTTAAGTCTTAACTTCTAAAACCAATACATAACTTATGAAAACAAAAATAATTTTTATACCTATTATATGCTTGTCGTTGTTTTTTACGGCATGCCTGGACGATTTGAATGTAATGCCTCTGGATGATAACAATGTGACAGTAGATGAGGCATATTCTCAGGAGGGTGCATACCTCAAAGGGCTTATGAAAATATATTCGGTCTTGGCCATGAGTGGGCAGGACGGAGAAGGAAGTACGGATATTACCGGAATGGATGGCGGAAATACTCAGTTACTTCGTTCTTTATGGATTCTGCAGGAAGTTTCCACGGATGAATGTATTAATGCATGGTCTGACGATGCCTGGACGCATGAAATAAACGGCATGAACTGGACCAACACAAAATGCGAACCGATAGAAGGAGTATATCAGCGTTGTATGTTTATTGTTGCTCTGGTAAATGAATACCTGACACAGACTACCGAAGAAAAGGTAAGAGGGCTTGGCTGGGATGATGCAACTGTTTCCATGGTAAATGGTTTCCGTCTGGAAGCACGTTATATAAGAGCATTAGCTTATTATATTCTTATGGATACATTCGGACGTCCTCCTTTTATTACGGAAGAGAATCCTTCTCTTGCTCCTGCTCAATTGGAGAGAAAAGAGTTGTTTAACTGGATTGAAGGAGAATTAAATGAATTGAAAGAAAGCTTGCCGAATCCTCGTTCTTCTTACGGAAGAGTAGATAAAGCTGCTGTGAATGCACTATTATCCAGAATGTACCTGAATGCCCAGGTCTACACAGGAGAGGAAAGATATACAGATTGTATTACTGCCAGCAATGCAGTAATAAATGCGGGATATACATTAGCTGATACATATGCAAACCTGTTCCGGGCAGATAATAATCTCACCTGTGCCAATGAAATTATACTCCCGATTTGTTTTGATGGGGCTGCCACTAAAAGCTGGGGAGGGATGACATTCCTGATTTGTGCCTCCCGGGGTGCAGATGAGGTAAGTCTTGAAGATGATGGAGTACAGGCCGGTTGGGATGGAAACAGGGCTCGTCCGGAATTGGTAAATAAATTTTCTTTTTCTAATCCGAATTACGCAGCCGACCAGGATGCTGCTTCCATTCTGGATAAGAGGGGAATTTTCTATGCTGATGGACGGGAAATATTTGTAGAGAACTGGCAGAAAACATTTACCACACAGGGATGGGCAGTATATAAATATTCAAATCTGAATTCAGATGGTAGCCAGGGTACAGATGTGCAGTGGCCGGATACGGATTTCCCATTCTTCCGTCTGGGTGAAATATACCTGAATTATGCGGAAGCTGTAGTTCGTGGTGGACAGGGTGGTACTATTGACCAGGCAGTAACCTATGTAAATGAGTTAAGAGCCCGTGGGTATAGCGGAACAAGCGGAGATATCCAGGCTTCTGATTTAACACCGAACTTTTTACTGGATGAGCGTGTCCGTGAATTATACTGGGAAGGCGTACGCCGTACAGACCTGATAAGATACGGACTGTATACTTCCAATAATTATATCTGGAACTTTAAGGGTGGAGTACCTGCCGGAACAAGTGTTCCTGCTTACAAGGATCTTTTCCCGATTCCTTTGTCAGACCTTTCTTCCAATTCGAGTTTAACACAGAATACCGGTTATTAATTACATGTAATCAGCAAAATGATTGAAATTAATTTTAAATAAGCAAACAATGAAAAAAATATATAATATAATGGCTTTTATTATTTGTCTGGCCGCCTTCTGGGGGTGTGAAGACAATAATGATAAGTTTCACTTTCAGGAGCCAACTGAATTTAAGCTGAATACTCCTCCGTATACTTCGGGAATTTATGACCTGATCAATACGGAAACTATTGAATTGACTTGTTCCCAGCCTGATTATGGTTTTACAGCAGCTATTGTATACCGTGTACATGTTTCTATTGACCCGAATTTCCCGGATAGTACAACTACTACACTGAATACGGCTTATACTACTGCTAAAATGGATGTGGATGCGAAGGAAATAGCTGTAGCACTGGTAGAAGAGCAGTCAAAGGTTATGACAATCGAAAGTGAAGAAGATTATCCGACAGATCCTTTTCCGGTATATATTAAATTATCTGCAGAACTAACGAATGGGATGGGGTTAATTTACTCAAATGCGATTACATTACCTAATGTAAAAGGATATTATGCATTGGAAGATCCGGAATTACCAACAAGTCTGTACATGATCGGTTCTATGACCGGTTGGGATAGCTGGAATGATGCATTTGAAATGATTCCAGTCTATAGTGGTCCCGGTGAATTCTGGAGAATCGTATTCTTCCCGGATAATGCAACATTTAAACTTAACACTGCAAAAGAATGGGATGGCAATGATGTGGGCTATAATGAAGCCACTTTCTCAGAAGAAACAATTGCCTATGCCGGCCTGGAAGAAGAGGAAGGAAATATTAAAGTAACCAACGGAGGCTGGTATCTGGTGTATGTAAAAGTATCTATCGATGAACGTAATTATAACTATGATATTGACTTCCTGGAACCAAATATATATTTATTTGGTAGAGCAAACAGTGTTGATGGAATTTGGGATGCAGATCCTTCTATTCTTTTTACGGTTCCAGATATTTCTTTGGGTGCAGATGCTGAATTTATTTCTCCTGTTTTTGCAAGAGATGTGCTTGCATCAGAAGATGGAGTGAGAGCTTGTATTATACTTTCTGGACATGAATGGTGGCATACTGAATTTATTGTATTTGATGGGGTACTTGAATATCGTGGAACCGGTGATGACCAAGATCGCGTTGTTGGCAAAGCCGGCGAAAGACTTTATATTAACTTTACAAAAGGTACAGGAAAAATTGAATAAATTAATTAATAGGAGAGAATAAAGCCTCTTTATAAAAAGGCTTTATTCTTTCTAAAATTATAAATCAGAATGACAATGAAAAAAATATATTTTTATATCACATTACTCTCGGTTGCCCTCTTCAGCGCATGTAATGATGATGATTTCAATGAGGGTATTGCACCTCCTCAGACATATCCGCAGGAGGAACCTAAGGTATTTGGTAGTTTTGATGTAGATCTTACACCCATCTTCTCTTCTCCTATAGTGATGAGTGAAGAAATCCTTGAACAGGAAGATCTTACTTGGGAAATGGTAACTATAAATAAATATCCGGAACTGGAAGAAGGAGTATCGATAGTTTCTTATGTACTGCGTTTGTCTAAATCCAATGAAGGGGAAGATTTTATTGAACTTCCTCTTATAGTAAACGAAAATAATACGTTAGCTATTGTCGTAGAAGACCTGAATGATGCAGTAATTGATTTGTATGATGATGCTACTTCAGAAGCCAGAATGGTATATGCAACTATTTATCCTTCCATAATGGATAACGGAACTACGCTTATTTACCCGGAGCCGGTAGTGTTGGGAGAAATTACCATTACTCCTTTTGCATTGTTCTTTGATCTGGAACCTGTTTATCTCACTGGAAATCTTATTAATAATCTTCCGGAATGGGAAAACTCTGTAAGTGGTATTGGAAACGGATTGCAGGTTCTGTTCGCTGATAAGAGTGTTGTTTCTGCTGCTGTTTATACATATACCGGAAACTTCAATGCCAATGCCGAATTTAAATTACCTGTTAAGGCAGGAGGCTGGGATCCTTCATGGGGAATGAGTAATGGCGAACTTGTGTTGGCAAATGGAACAGGGAATATTTCCGGCCCGGCAGAAGCAGGATATTATACAATGACAATTAATCTGAAAACACAACAAGTTTCATTTAACAAGTTTGATGAAGCATCTGCAAAAAACTATGCTACAATAGGATTAGTAGGAGATGGTTCTCCGGAAGAAAGCTGGGACGATGATACTCCAATGGTGATGGTAGCAGATCACATCTGGGTACTGGCAAATGCAGAAATGAAAGCCGGAGAGTTTAAATTCCGAGCAAATAATTCCTGGGATGACAACTGGGGAGCTGAGGGAAGTGCAGACATGCCTTTTGGTATCGGAGTATATAATGCAAGTGATAACTTGCAGATTACTACGTCAGGAACTTATTATATTGCTTTCAATGATTTGACAGGTCATTATATTGTAATTCCAAGAGCTGATTTACCTTAATACATTAAATATGTAATAACAAAAAATAAGGTGCCTATGGCACCTTATTTTTTTTCTTTTCTTACCCTTTAAAAGGTTTCTCGTCTTTCTTTACATCTATAAACTGACCGGTTTCCTTATCTCTTTTTACCCGGGCTTCGGTTTTATAAGAAGCGCACCCACTCTCCCCTCGAAGAAGATACTATGTAAATAATCAAATTTGTTTT
>JAJQEC010000060.1 GCA_021201815.1 Candidatus Azobacteroides sp.
GTTTTTGTGTCAGAAATTTATTAAAACTATCTGAATGTAATTTCTATAAGGTGTTGATTGTAATGTGTGTGAAAGATAAAGAAATATTTTAACATTCTTTTTTTTATATTAAGTCCTACTTTTCTTTTTTCTTTAGTTTCTATATTCTATTTTTTAGATAATACTGCTTATTGCCCTCTTCTCTTTTTGATGTTCTATTTTTGCAAGAAGTTTTTTATGCTTAAATAACATTTTGTTAACTCAATACATTTCTTAAATTTGTAGCCATGAAAAAAAATCTTTAAATATAATTACCAAAAAAATGAGTTTAAAAATTATTGTATTGGCAAAACAAGTTTCCGATACCAGAAATGTGGGAAAAGATGCAATGAAAGCTGATGGCACTGTTAACAGGGCAGCGCTTCCGGCTATTTTTAATCCGGAAGATTTAAATGCATTAGAGCAGGCGTTGAGGTTAAAAGAAGAACATCCCGGATCAACAGTAACTTTATTAACCATGGGACCAGGCAGAGCAGCAGACATTATCCGGGAGGGACTATATCGTGGAGCAGATGGAGGATATCTCCTTACAGACCGGGCATTCGCAGGAGCAGATACACTGGCTACTTCCTATGCACTTTCCTGTGCAGTTCAAAAAATAAAAGATGTGGATATTATTGTCTGTGGTCGTCAGGCTATCGATGGGGATACCGCACAAGTAGGTCCTCAAGTTGCTGAAAAACTTGGATATCCGCAGATTACTTATGCGGAAGAAATTCTGGAAGTAACGAAAGACAAAATTAAAGTAAAACGTCGTCTGGAAAGAGGGGTGGAAATTGTAGAAAGCTCATTGCCGATCGTTGTAACCGTAAACAGCTCAGCTCCTGATTGTCGTCCGAGAAATGCTAAATTATTACAAAAGTATAAGTATGCAAAAACAATAACAGAAAAGCAGGAGGCAGATGAGGATTATACCGCATTATTTGAAGCACGTCCGTATCTTAATCTTAGAGAGTGGAGTGTAAATGATGTTAACTGTGAAATCGAAAAAGCAGGATTATCAGGATCTCCCACTAAAGTAAAGAAAATTGAAAATGTCGTTTTCCAGATAAAAGAAAGTAAAACTATCTCGGATTCGGACGAGGACATCGAAGAGTTGATGAAGGAACTGATTGCTAATCACACCATAGGATAAGAGAGTTATATAAGAAATTACAACCTATAAGAACAAAATAACAAAAGTTCTTACCGAAGAAATAAAAATATGAATAATTTATTTGTATATTGTGAAGTAGAAGATGGTATAGTTGCTGATGTAAGTCTCGAATTACTTACAAAAGGACGTTCCCTGGCAAATCAACTGAACTGTAAATTAGAAGCTATAGTTGCGGGTAAAAATCTTAATGGTGTAGACATGCAGCTATTCCCGTATGGGGTTGATGTGATACATATTGCTGAAGATGAAAGATTAGAACCTTATACTTCATTACCTCATACTTCTTTATTAGTAAAACTTTTTGAGGAAGAAAAACCTCAGATTGTGTTAATGGGGGCTACCAGTATTGGTCGTGATTTGGGTCCACGTGTTTCTTCAGCACTGGGCAGTGGTCTTACGGCAGACTGTACTTCTTTGGAAATTGGTAATCATGAGGATAAAAAAGCTGGAAAAGTATACGATGAACTTCTTTATCAAATTCGTCCGGCTTTTGGTGGAAATATTGTAGCTACTATTATTAATCCTGATTGTCGCCCACAGATGGCAACTGTTAGGGAAGGGGTAATGAAAAAAGAAATTGTCTCTCCTGACTATAAAGGTGAGATAAAAAAGATAAATGTAAGTGATTATATTTCCGAAGCAGACCTTGTTGTGAAGGTAATAGAACGTCATATGGAAAAAGCCAGGACCAACATTAAAAATGCTCCGATCATTGTAGCCGGAGGATATGGAGTAGGCTCAAAAGAAAACTTTCAGCTCTTATTTGATTTTGCAGATGTTATCGGTGCGGAAGTTGGTGCTTCCCGTGCGGCTGTAGATGCAGGATATGCGGACCATGACCGACAGATTGGTCAGACAGGAGTAACTGTTCGCCCTAAGTTATATATTGCATGCGGGATTTCCGGCCAGATACAACATATTGCGGGAATGCAGGAAAGTTCGATGATTATTGCCATTAACAACGATAGGAATGCTCCTATCAATTCTATTGCTGATTATGTAATTACAGGAGATATGGAAACTGTTCTTCCTAAGATGATTAAATATTACAAAAAGAATAGTAAATAATGGAAATTGCTTTCCGGTTGGATACTTATGATATGTTTGGTTTCAACAACTATTACAATAGTTATTCCAAAGCATTTAAGAATATCTTTTTGTTAATCAATCGGTTTCTGCTGGTACTGTACATTATTTTGATATTTTCTTTATGATTTCGGAATGGATTTCAGGTTTAGATTTCTGATTGTATCCTTTTTATTTTAACATACACGGGAAGATAAAAATAAAGCAGCTGAAAAATATATAAAAATAACTGAGAAAACAAGATTACTTTAATACTGACTGGTTTTGCAGCAAGAGAAATATATTTTGGAGATTAAGTATTTTCTGTCCGTATTCCGGAGCCATATTTGACAATATAATGAATAGCAGTTTAAAAAATAATCAAAAATAAAACGTATTTCTATTTGCTTTTGTCAAAAAAGGAAGCATTTATTATAGCGATTGGAAAATTAAATGATGAAGAAAAATGCAAGGCAAATAGTATATAAAAAATAAATTAAATATATTTTAAATACGATTCCTTCATTTGGATCTTATCAGTAAATTGATAAAAATACATTTTTAATTATGGCAAATTATTATTTAGATAACACTGATTTAAAACATCACCTTACACATCCGTTAATGAAACGGATCGTGGAGTTAAAGGAAAGAAACTTTACTGAAAAAGATAAATACGATTATGCACCTGTCGATTACGAAGACACAATAGATAGTTATGATAAAGTATTGGAAATAGTAGGTGAAATATGTGGTGATATCATTGCTCCGAATGCGGAAGAAATAGATCAGGAAGGTCCACGTGTCGTTGATGGAAGAGTAGAATATGCATCCGGAACAGTAAGAAATCTGGATGCGTTAGTAAAAGCCGGCTTAATGGGGATTACATTGCCGCGGAAATATGGAGGACTTAATTTTCCTTTTCTTCCTTACATTATGGCGGCAGATATCGTAAGTCGTGCAGATGCTGGTTTTACGAATATCTGGGCATTACAGGACTGTGCGGAAACAATTAATGAATTTGCTTCAGAAGAGCAAAAGAGTAAATTCTTACCCCGTGTTGCTTGTGGCGAAACAATGGCAATGGATTTAACTGAACCCGATGCCGGTTCAGATTTGCAGGCAGTTATGCTGAAAGCTACCTATAGTGAAACGGATAATTGTTGGTATTTGAACGGAGTAAAACGTTTTATTACAAATGGTGATGGACATTTATCATTAGTACTAGCCCGTTCGGAAGATGGAACAAAAGATGCCCGTGGGCTTTCCATGTTCATTTATGATAAAAATGACGGCGGAGTTACTGTGCGCCGTATTGAAAATAAAATGGGTATTAAAGGTTCACCAACCTGTGAACTTGTATTTAAAAACGCAAGAGCAGAATTATGTGGGGACCGGAAGATGGGATTGATAAAATATGTCATGTCATTAATGAATGGTGCCCGTCTTGGAATTGCGGCTCAATCAGTAGGAATATCTGAAGCTGCTTATCGCGAAGCCTTAGAGTATGCAAAAGAAAGACGCCAGTTCGGCAAGGCGATTATTGAATTCCCTGCTATATATGAAATGCTTTCAGTAATGAAAGCAAAATTAGATGCATCCCGTTCTCTTTTATATGAAACATGTCGTTTTGTGGATATTTATAAAACGCTGGCACATATTTCTCATGAGAGAAAACTGGAGCCGGAAGAACGCAATGAGTTAAAAAAATACCAACGGTTAGCAGATTCATTTACTCCATTGGTAAAAGGAATGGGTAGTGAGTTTTCAAATCAAAATGCGTATGATTGTGTACAGGTGCATGGAGGGTCCGGCTTTATGAAAGACTATGCTTGTGAACGCATTTACCGTGATGCTCGTATTACTTCCATCTACGAAGGAACAACTCAGTTACAGGTTGTTGCAGCTATTCGTTTTGTGACAACCGGTGCTTATCTGGCTCAGATTCGGGAATATGAAAAAGAAAATATTTCTCCCGAATTAATAACTCTGAGAAATAAATTGATTGAATTAACTGATTTATATGAAAGGACTGTAAATGCTGTTATTGAAACAAAAGATAACGAGTATATTGATTTTCACGCTCGGAGAATGGTAGAAATGGCTGGACATATCATTATGAGTTACTTGTTGTTACTTGACACTACCCGGGAATCTTCATTCCGTCGGTCGGCAGACGTATATATTAACTACGCAGAGGGTGAAATTCAGAAAAATGCAAAACTAATCGAAGCTTTTGACGTCGAAAATCTGGCTAATTATAGAATGTAATATAGTAGACTGAAATAATACATTCTAGAAAAGAGGTCATCCATGATAGGATGACCTCTTTTTTTCCTGCTGATATAAGGTTTTCTGAAAGTTTTTCTTAAACAGGTTGGTTAATTATTGGAGAAAAGCTGATATAAATGTTTTTATAAACTAATCGTCTCATACTCTAGAGTTGATGCATTAAAATACTGTTTGTTCTTTTCTTCTCTTTCCTTCTTTTAATTTATACATACTCATAGTTGAAGTAGGCAGATTTTCTTCTTATTTCACAGTATGAAAATAAACCGGAATAAAAGGTTGAACAATAAAAAGATAAAGACTTAATTTTCAGATACCTCCCGTGATACGGATTCCGGTGCCTTTGAAATACGTATCACATCCCCATCGAAGTACGTACTTCGATGCCTTTGAAATACGTATTTCTATGCCTTAGAAGTACGTATTTCTACCTCATCGAAATACGTATTTCTACCCCTGTGAAATACGTATCACGACAGGGGTAGAATACGTATTACGGCGAAGGTGTCGATAAGGGGTTGAAAAACTACGGGTTAGCCTGTTGTTTTTGTTCTTGCAGAAATTGACCCCTTAGTCCCGAAATCTTAAGTTTCAACTCTAAGCTATTAAGCAAGCGATCCATAGTCGTAACATCTTTTTATCAACTTCTTAAATAAAATTTATTTTTTATTTTTTAATTTTTTTTCTGGCTGAAGTTGAAAGTAGAAATTATTTAGATAGTTATAAAATCTAAATTTTATCTTTTTCACTTCGATATAATTGTTGTTCATTGATAATTACTATGATATAGGATTTAATTTAAGAAGTTCTTGATTTGTCTGTGTTTGTATTTATTTCTTTTTTAATATAACCTAAAAAAGCAGGATTAAATTTTTCAATTTTTACTTTTCCGGAAATATTTTATATATTTTTGCATCCTAAGATTATATGTATGGCGAGGAAAAAACGAAAGAGTTTCTGGAAAAATATAAAAGTAAGATATCAGTTGTCAGTTACTGACGAAACTCATTTGAATGAAGTTTTTTCTTTACGTTTATCTAAAATAAAGTTTTTTCTTTTTTCCTGCTTTTTGTTTCTTTTGATTTTTTCATTGGTAGGAATATTAATTTTAGCTACCCCTATTAAAAATTTTCTTCCCGGTTATCTGGATGAAAAATACAGAGATGAGGTTGTGAATTATTCCTTAGTAGTCGATTCTCTTTCCAAAAGTGTAGAAATACAGGAAGCATACCTGGAGAATCTAAAAAGAATATTGAGTGGTGAAATTTCTCCGGATACAATAATGTCAATTGATTCCCTTCAGTATAATATGAGTTTTTCCGGACTTTATCCTTCCGAAGAAGAAGAACAGTTTCGGAAAGAATTTGAGCAGGAAGAAAAATACAATCTTTCTCTAATTGATATTCAAAGCAATGCCTTACCTGCATTCTTTGCTCCTACAAAAGGAATTATTACTTCCTCATTTGATTCCAATAAAAAACATTTTGGAATCGACATTGCTACTGCTCCGGATGAAGTGGTGGTTGCAGTCTTAGATGGCGTTGTTATATTCTCCGGATTTGATATTAATGTCGGGAATGTGATTGTTTTACAGCATAGCAATGATTTCCTTTCTGTTTATAAACATAACTCCTTTTTGCTGAAACAAACTGGTGAAGCTGTAAAAGCTGGGGACATAATTGCGGTATCAGGAAATACGGGTACACATTCTACCGGATATCATCTTCACTTTGAGCTCTGGCATAAACGAAAACCTGTTAATCCGGAAGAATACATTCTCTTTTAACAAAACAAATTTTTTTATTCTTTATATCTATCTTTTTCTATTATATCTATCTGTAAATTTATTTCCCAATTTAATTGCTTTTTTTCTTCAGAAGACTTATATTTGAGAAAAATTAATTCATTGTTTCATCTAAAATACCTTTGAATTATGGAAGATCGATTAGTTACTCTGGCTATTTATACCTTTGAGAAGGCTCAGATTTTGAAAACCATTCTTGAAAATGAAGGTATTAAAGTATATATTCATAACGTAAATCTTATTCAACCGGTCATTTCTTCCGGTGTAAGGGTGCGTATTAAAGAAAGTGATTTACCAAAAGCTTTACGCATTATAGAAAGTTCCCACTGGTTGAAAGAGGATATGGAAAGCGAAAAAGAGCTTCCGAAAGAAAAATTTATTCTTGTGCCGGTCGATTTTTCGGATTATTCCAAAAAAGCCTGTTATTTTGCTTTTAATTATGCGGAATTTTTGAAAGCAAAAGTTGTTCTTTTACACACTTTCTTTACTCCCTTATCAGCTGCTGCTATTCCTTTTGGTGATTCTATTACCCCTTATCAGGTAGAAGATGAAAATCTTTTTGTTCATATTAATGAAAAGGCAAAAAAGGAGATGCAGGACTTAGTGAAACATCTGAAAGAAAAGATCGCAAGTCAGGAATTGCCGGATGTTTCTTTTTCTACTTTTATAGAAGAAGGAGTACCGGAAGAAGAAATTATACGTTACACCAAAATGGAGAATCCCGAATTAATTATCATGGGAACAAGAGGAAAAGATCAAAAAGATGTAGATTTGATTGGTAGTGTAACGGCAGAAGTGATTGAAATGTCACGTGTTCCTGTTTTTGCTATCCCTGAAAATACTCCTTTTTCCAGCATTAAAGATGTGAAAAAAATAGCTTTTGCAACCAATTTTGACCAGAAAGATCTGATGATGTTCGATACTTTGATAAAGGTGATTCATAATTTTGATTATGAAATTCTATTTGTACATGTTTCACCTAAAGAAGATGCCTGGAATGAAATCCGTCTTGCAGGTATAAAAGAATATTTCAAAAAACAATACCCGGCTTTAAATGCTTCCTATCACGTAATTGATAGTGCAGATACACTTATTGCTCTGGATAATTTTATTAAAAAAGAACATGTGGAAATTTTAGCCTTAAGTAACCATAAGCGCAATATCTTTGCACGGCTTTTTAATCCGAGTATCGCCAGAAGAATGCTTTTCCATTCTGACACACCTTTGTTAGTTCTGAAAGGCTAAAGAGGTTTGAGTCAGGAAAAAGTAATTTATTAATACGTTGAAGAGAAGAAATAATTTCTTCTGATATTTTTATCTGTCTTTAAGAATGAAGAAAATACTTTATTTTTTTTATGAATGGTTGATTTTTTTCCCTTTATTCCTGACTTCTACTATTCTTACGGCATTAACGACCATTTTAGGCTGTTTTATAGGAAGTGATCGTTTCTGGGGATACTATCCTGCTTCTATCTGGTCTAAATTTACATGCCGGTTGGCTTTAATAAGAATAAGGACAATGGGCCATGAAAAACTGGATAAAAATCAATCGTATGTTTTTGTGGCTAATCATCAGGGAGCTTTTGATATTTTTTTGATATATGGTTTTCTCGATCATAACTTTAAATGGTTGATGAAGAAAAGCCTAAGAAAAATACCTTTGGTAGGCAAAGCTTGTGAATCTGCAGGGCATGTATTTGTGGATCGTTCCAGCAAAAGTGGGATTGTAAAAACTCTTTCACTAGCAAAAGAAAAATTAAGTGGTGGAGTTTCTACCGTTGTTTTTCCTGAAGGGTCCCGTACGGAAGATGGAAAAATGCATCCATTTAAAAAAGGAGCTTTTCAATTAGCTCTGGACCTAGAATTACCGATTGTCCCTTTAACAATTAATGGTTCTTACCGTATTCTTAAAAAAGACTCAATATTACTGAGTCCGGGAAAGATGACCTTGACAATACATAATCCTATTCCAACAACGGGTATGACTGCTGAAAATATGCCAGCCCTTATGGAACGCACCTGGCACATAATAGATGAAGGATTAGATAAAAAATAAAAAAAGGTAAAAGCGAAATAGAAATATTTCCAATACTTTTACCTTTTTTATCTTTTACTCTTTACACGTACTCGTCTCCAAAATTTAATTGGGCATCAATTACATATTGACGGATTTTCTGTTCATCGTCTTTTTTACAAATTAACAATACATTTTCTGATTCTGCTATAATATATCCCTCCAGATCCTGAATAACTGCAAGTTTATTGGGGTTAGACAAAGCAGTAATATTATTGTTACTATTATAATAAATAGTTTTACATTTTAAAGAAGCATTTCCATGTTCATCTTTCGGTGAAATATCACGGAGAGCACTCCATGTTCCTAAATCAGACCAGCCTACATCTGTACATAATACATATACATTGGAAGCCTTTTCCATTACACCGTAATCAATCGAAATGTTCGGACAAGCAGAAAAGTTATTATTTATAAACGTTCTTTCTTCAGAAGTATTGAACGTATGTTCTCCGGAAGCAAAAATAGAAGATACCTCAGGAAGGTGATCATTGAAGGCTTGGACAATTTGTTGTACATTCCACAAGAAAATACCTGAATTCCAGAAAAATTCTCCACTTTCATAAAACACTTTAGCCAGTTCGGTGTTTGGCTTCTCGGTAAATGTTTTTACTTTTTTAAATATCGTATTTTCTTCACTTTCTACCTGAATATATCCATAACCGGTTTCCGGACGGTTCGGTTTAATACCTAATGTAAGAAGTGCCTTATTTTCTTTAACAAATTCCAGTCCGGTCTTGATGGTAATTAGAAATTCGTTTTCTCGAAGAATTAAATGATCTGAAGGCGCAACTACAATATTTGCGTTTGGATTGATAGCTTTTATCCGATAGGATGCGAATGCAATACAGGGAGCAGTATTCCGTCGTTGTGGTTCAAATAATATTTGGGTTTCAGGTAATTCTGGCAGTTGTTCTTTAATCAGGTCTGCATACAGTTCATTTGTGACAATATAAATATTTTCAACGGGAATTATCTTGTTAAAACGATCAAAGGTTTGTTGCAGTAAAGAACGTTCGGTACCAAAAAAATCCAAAAACTGTTTCGGCTTATTTACCCGGCTGAATGGCCAAAAACGACTGCCAATTCCACCGCCCATGATGACACAATAATTATCGCTTGTCATGTGTTTAAATTTTTTATTATTTTAATTCTTTATAAGAAGCTCTTTTTATATAGATTTTAAATAGTTAAGTCTTCTTGTATGTATTTTTAAATTGCGAATATAAGGATTATTTCAATAGAACAGTCCTATTTATGAAGCGAAAAAATAATTCAATAATTTTTTATTTTAATTAGGATATTGAATTTTATTAGTTTAAAAAGAGTTATCAACATATGCTTTTTAGTAAAAACAAAAACTTTAAGTAAAAATTGTTCGAACAATTTATCATCCAGAATCTTTTTCTATAAGAATGCCTTAACTATATTTCATTATACTTTCAGCAATTACTCCTAACT
>JAJQEC010000033.1:0-26545 GCA_021201815.1 Candidatus Azobacteroides sp.
ACCAACAAGATGAAAAATTATCAAATATTTTAATATATAAATTTTGATTATATAATTTATCAAATTAAAAACCTTTAAAATAATAAACCGGAAATGAATTTGTTTTTACAGTTTCCATTTCCGGCTTTTTTAATAAAAACCTTTCTCTATCTTATAGGGAAGCACTGGAAGTCGTCACAGAAAAATCTATTTTTTTCACTAATCCCTGCAATACATTTCCCGGGCCTACCTCTATAAACTCCGCAGCTCCATCTGCAATCATCGTTTTTATACTCTGCGCCCATTTTACCGGAGCTGTCAATTGTGCAATAAGATTTTCTTTTATTTTCACCGGGTCGGTTTCCGGTTTTGCATTTACATTCTGATAAACAGGGCAAACCGGTATGTTAAACGAAGTTTGCTCTATAGCCGCAGCAAGTTCATTTTCTGCGGATTTCATTAACGGAGAATGAAAAGCTCCTCCGACTTTTAATTTCAAGGCTCTTTTTGCACCGGCTTCCAACATTTTCTCACAGGCAATATCAATTCCCGGAACAGAACCGGATATAACAATTTGTCCGGGACAATTGTAATTTGCCGGAACTACGACTTCTTCTGTTATGGAAGTACATATTTCCTCTACTTTTTCATCCGGAAGGTTCAGGACTGCTGCCATAGTAGAAGGAGTGGCTTCACAAGCTTTTTGCATAGCTAATGCACGGGCAAAAACAAGTTTCAGGCCATCTTCAAAACTTAATGCGCCTGCAGCTACCAATGCAGAAAACTCTCCTAAGGAATGACCTGCGACCATATCAGGGCGGAAGTTTTCACCCATGGATTTTGCTAATATGACCGAATGAAGAAAAATGGCAGGCTGGGTCACTTTTGTCTGACGTAAATCTTCATCCGTCCCTTCAAACATAAGATCCGTAATACGAAATCCTAAAATAGTATTTGCTTGCTCGAACAGTTCTTTTGCCAATGGGACATTTTCATATAGGTCTTTTCCCATCCCAACAAACTGAGCTCCTTGTCCGGGAAATACGTAGGCTTTTTTACTCATGATTTAACGTTTATATTAGAATTGGCCGCAAAGGTATAAAAAAAACAGGAAAGAGGTTTTTCAGACAAAAATTCTTAAAACAAAGGGTATTTTTTCTATTTCCTTATCTTTGCAGAAAGATAAATAATCCTCGGCTATGCAATCACCTTATTCTTTTTATCAACAAAATATTTCATTCTATTCTGACTTACTTGCTAACACAAAAAAGAAAATTTATCTGGTTGGTACTTTCAGGTTGGTTGTTGTGCTTAGTGGCATTTTTTTTGTCTGGTTATCCTGGGATTTCAGTCTCTTTTTCATATCCGCTATCATTGTACTTCACATTGCTGTATTCCTTATTTTTTTAAAACTATCTCAAAAATATAATTCAAGAAGAGAGTATGCAGAAAATAACCTGCAGATCAATAAAGAAGAAGCAGAAGGATTAAATCATAATTTTTCCGGATTTGACGGATACAGTGAAAGAATAAATCCGAACCACGATTTCAGTTATGACCTAGATGTTTTCGGTGAACATTCCCTCTTCCAATCTATAAACAGAACAAAAACAATTTCCGGAAAAGTCAGATTGGCAGAATGGATGGAAAATCCTCTTACGGAAAAAAAACAAATCCTGAAAAGAAGGTATTCGATTCAGGAACTGTCAGAAAACCCCGGGTTATATCTTCATTTCCGGGCTACCGCCATGGGCATTGAAGAAGAAAATGACAGCATAGGAAAAATATTGGACTTTATTGAACAACCCACGGTTTTAAAAAAAAGCAAATGGTGGGAAATTAGCCTGATTCTCCTGCCTGCCTTATGGATCGTTATTTTTATTTTATTAGGTTTAGGGATACTGGATTTTCCTGTTTTTACCCTATTCTTTTTTATCAGTTTATTTTTTTCTTATTCCCAGACAAAGAAAATAAACCTGTTAAATAAGAAAACAGAGAAAAAAGGAAAAGCTCTTTCTATTTATACCGCATTATTCAGAATAGTAGAAGGGGAAAAATTTTCTTCTACTTTTTTACAGGAGGAACAAAGTAAACTTTTCAAGGATAAGAAAAAAGCATCAGAGGCGATTCATATTTTATATAAATATATCCATTCCCTTGAATTGGGGAAAACATTTCCGGCAGGGTTTATTTTTAATATTTTATGTGCATGGGAAATCAGGTATGCACTGAAAATAGAAAAATGGAAAAACGATTATAAATCACATGTAAAAGAATGGTTTGAAGTGATCGCTAATTTCGATGCATTGGGTTCTCTTTCAGGTTTTGCTTTTAATCATCCGGACTATACATACCCTGAGTTAGCCGAAAATTACTTTATGCTGGATGGAAAAAAGCTGGGCCATCCCTTATTAAAAAAGGAGCAGTGTGTAACCAATGATGCTTTTATTCCTCATGCTCCCTATATGATTATTGTAACCGGGGCAAATATGGCCGGCAAAAGTACTTATTTACGAACAGTTGGCATAAATATGTTTTTAGGAGAATTAGGAACCCCAGTGTGTGCTGAAAAAATGATTTTTTATCCCGCCAGGTTAATGAGCAGTTTACGGACAACAGATTCCTTAAGCAATAATGAATCTTATTTTTTTGCAGAAGTGAAAAGGTTATCCGGAGTTATAGCTAACCTAGAAAAAGGGGAAAAACTTTTTATTATTTTAGATGAAATTCTGAAAGGAACGAATTCGGTAGATAAGCATAAAGGCTCCTATTCACTTGTAAAACAATTTCTACATCTGCAGACCTGCGGTATTATTGCTACCCATGATATCCGCCTGGGAGAATTGGAGAAAGCATACCCGGAACAGGTCAGAAATATTTGCTTTGAAGCAGAAGTAAAAGAAGACGATCTTAGTTTTTCTTATGAATTAAAAGAGGGAATAGCCCGGAATATGAATGCCTGTTTTTTAATGAAAAAAATGGGAATTTGTATTGATGAGGAAGCCTGAAAACACTTATCTTTTCACCCAGTTTTTGATGTCTTCGGATTTTACATCATGCGCAATGATTACTCCATAAGGATTTATCAATAAATTCTTAGAGCCGGTGAATACCCGGTAAAGGTTTATCACGTCCGTATTTAATCCTTCTATCTCCGAGGCTCTGGTCCAGTAAATGTTGGTATACGTATACTGTTGTTTATCTTCCAGGTTTTCGTCAAGGCAGATTCCCAGGAATGCGACTGCAGACTGCTCTTCATTTTCCATTTGTCCCAGGTAGAAATCATACAAAAAATATTTATTATGTATGTTTGAGAATGGCTCATCACAGGACCAGAAATATAATAATACATACTGTCCGGAAAAATCGGATAGAGAAGCGCCCGTTGCGAATTTAAAATCCGGTACGGTTTGTCCTATTTCAATTTCCTGCATCTTTGTTGCTACTGTTTCCAAATAGGATGTGATGTAATGATCTTTTATTGATCCTCTCAGTAGAGAAAGGGTTCTGTTCAGTTTCACCAGATTCTTTTCTTTACAAAAATGTTCTAATAACAGGACGACACTTACGATTTCCTCCGGATTCTTTTTGATGTATTCTTCCATCTGTATTCCCAATGCATGATTTAAATTGATAAGTTTAGGACCCAGATGTTTCATAAAAACCATTTCCTTCACTTCATTCTGCTCCCTGAAAGTCTCTCTGATCACACTTTCAATGTTGCACTTCTCTTCCTGAAGGGTTTTTACTTTCTTTTTAAAATCATTCAATTTATTATTCATTTTCCCTCCTTTTACTTCCGCGAGTCCCAATGAATAATCCTGAGAAGTCACTTTTACGTCATATCCTTTATCTATAAATACGGGAGTCCAGTTATTGCGGTCTTTCATTAAAAATAAAACAGATAATGAATCCACTTCTCCTGTAATTTTAAAAACGCCTGTTTTACCTACAGGAATCGTATCTATAAAAAAACCCATGGTAGGTTCTAAATAGATGACATACATTTCATCATTTTCACACTCATGCAATCTGCCTTCAATTGAAAATAAATTTTCATTAGTAGTACATGAAAAGAAAAATAGAAATGAAATAAAAAAATAATATATACAAATTTTACCCAAACTCATTCTTTATTTTATTCTCACAAAATTTAAATTAGAATTGTAGAATAATTCTTAAATGAAGCGCAAATCTGTTAAAAATTTTTAGAAAAACAAAGATTAATAGTAGAATTGTTTAAATAAGTGAAACAATTTAACTAATATTTCACTTATTTAAACACAAAATAAGATTTCGTTATAAGATTTTACCTTAAACAAAAATAATTACATCTAACAAAATAGTTATTTCGTAAAGATTAATTAGTAAGTAACAAGTTTTGTAGTTTTTTTCTTTTCAGGGAATCGAGATTCATTGCCGTCTGTAAATAATTGTCCATCGAACCATACTGATTTTTAATTTCCTGAAAAGTGATATTCATAAAATGCTGGTCGGAAGATAAAAGAACAGTAACAGCCTCCTGAGCTTTCGGAGAAAAGTCAAAGGCATAACTACCCGCCATACGAATATCAGGAATAGAATAGGTGGCAAGATAATCTTCTATAATTTGACTCACAGGAATATCTAATGCTGAAAAGATCAGTGCAGCAGCAACTCCGCACTTGTGATTTCCGCTATTGCATGTCATGAGTAATGGATAATTGGAAGGTTCCAACATCACTTCAAACATATTGGAAAATTCCGTCTGATAATCATTAATCATACTTTTAAATGCTTTTTCCACAAAAGCAATGGCATCTTCCCTGCCAAATTCATCATTTTTCAACTGGTCATAAACACTGGAAATATCGTCGGTATTAATCGGTATATTAATCACATTTGCATTTATCCTTCTGCCTTTTTGTTTTCGTCTTTCCGCATCCGACCTGAAATCAATGATTGTTTTTACTCTGAGGGAATTAAAAAGGTCATTTCCGCTTTCTTTCAGATTTAAATGACCTGCCCGATAAAGTTTTCCCCATTTGACGTTTTTTTTATCTTCTGTTTTATATCCTCCCAGATCTCTTACATTCAACACACTATCCACCTGGATAACCCTGTTTGAAACGATATTGGAATAAGTATTATCAAATAGAAGATAATAATATTTTCTGACATTCCGGCCGCCGGAAGAAGAGATAATAGCTTTTCCTTCACTAATAGGAAGCTCTTGTTCGAATGTACGGAATTCCGGATAATCCGGATTCAGAAAAGAATAAATTTTTACGGTTTTATCTAATAATGGATATGTTTCCCACTTTATGGTATCATTTCCTTTTCCATCCCCACAAGAGACAGACTCAATATTAATATGCATATTGGATTTTGAACAACCATAAGAGATTGCACAAAAAAACAATGGAATCAATAACCTCGAAAACATTCAATAAAACTTATGCTCATAAAAATTCCTTACAAAATAAATAAAGAAATATGAGATTATATAAATACGATTCCTGTTTTTAGGATAAATTATTTTTTTGTGGCTATTTTTATGGATTAAAATCTTTTAATACGTTCGTTATAGAAGAACTTCGAAATAAATTTAATTTAAAAACATATTATCCGGGTTGTATGTTCTCATATCATCTCCGATAATCATTCCGTCAGGATCTATTAAAAAGCTTTTCGGTCCACTATAGAGACCATATAGATACATCATCTCAGAATGTATGCCTTTGAGATCAGAAACATTTACCCAGGACATATTATCTGCGATAATGGTTTCTTTCCATTTCTCTTCTTCATTATCTAAAGAAACCCCTATGATAGAAAATTTTTTACCGGCTTTTTCTACATATTTATTATAAAAATCATTCAAAAAATATTTGCTTCCCATGCGGGAAAAAGGTTCATCGGAAGCCCAGAAATGTAAAATAACATATTGCCCTGAGAAATCTGACAAAGAAATATCTTTTCCCGATGTATCTTTTAACATAAAATCCGGTGCTTTTTTTCCGGGTTCTACCTGCTTTGTATTATGAACCAGACCGATTAATTCCCGGGTCAGATAAAAGCTTTTGGCAGGTTCCTGTAAAAGGGAAAGATTTTTATCTAAAGGTGCCATGTTATTGTCTTTACAAAAGAATTCCAATAATAAGGCTGCACTACTATATGCTGTATTATTTTCTTCAACATATTTTTCAATGTGAATACTTAGAGAATGATTTAAATTAATAAGCCTGGGATATAACTGGTCCATCAATACAATATTCTTATCTTCATTTTCTTCTTTAAAGACTTCCAGGATTGCTTCTTCAATTTTACATTTTTCTTCCAGAATCGGTTTTATTTCTTTCCTGAAATCATTTACTTTATCATTTTCTCCTCCTTTTACATCTGCTAGACTGAGAGAAAGAAATTTTGAATTAACATGAATATGAGACCGGGGCTCAATAAAAACCGGAATCCAGTTATTCCGACTTTTTGCCAGAATTATCACAGATAAAGAATCCACATTTCCTCTGTAAGAAAAATTTCCCTTTTCTTTTACCTGAATAGTATCTATTTTGAGCCCTCCGGCGGAAGAAGGAAAAATAGCATATAACATATTACCTTCCGTATTCTTTACTTTTCCTTCAATAATATAGGAAGTGTCTTCTTTTCCACATGAAATAAAGAAAAGGAGAGAAAGTAGAGCAAAGATAATATGATTTCTTATAGGATACATGATAAAGCAAATAAAGGAAGAAAGAATGCGTATTTTACAAATAAAAATTAATTTATTGCAAATTTATTAAAAATACCTATTTAAATGACGAATAAATCGATGAAATGTTTCAATTTGTGAATATTTTTAACAATTATACATTGAGAAAGAAAAGAGATTATTTGCAATAATAAGAAAAGAGAACATCAAAAAAATAAATTAAGAAATTATATTCCGAGTTATATTTTTCAGGATTTTAGTTTATAAGAAAGTTTATCCGAGCTTATTACAAAAATCAGCCGGAATCGAATTATCCAACCTTTTACAAGCTTCTGCGGAAAACCGGATACCATGTTCGATAATCCTGTTCCATTTTTCTTCCGGTAAATGGTCCAACTGTTCCTTTGATACATCCTGTTTAATAATGCCATACAAGATACCGGCATTAAAATTATCTCCGGCACCTACAGTACTTAAAGGCCGAATGGAAGTATCAGCAGGATACTCTTTGGAAAGAGAATTTGTTTTTAGCGTCACTCCTTCTTCTCCTTTCGTATAAATAAAATGATTCGTAAAAAAACGAATTTTCTCTTCATAGACTTCATTGGCACTATGCATACCATATAAGTTTATAAAATCCTCTTTTGATCCGCGCACAATATCCGCAAATTCCAGATTTTCTATAATAGTTGCCTGTAATTTCATGGCTTCATGTATATGAGAACTTCTGAAATTCGGATCATAATAAATAATGGCTTTCCGTTCTCTGGCATAAGTAAGCATTTCCAGCATCTGCGGGCGGAGGACGGGATTCAGGGCATAATAAGAACCAAAAATAAAGATATCATCGGGTTGAATAAGGGGCAAAAGTCCGTCTAAACGTTGGGCAGGATAATTACGGTAAAAAACATATTCTGCATTTGCTTTTTCGTCCAGAAACGCAAGGGATACAGCAGTGGTACCATCCGGAAAAGAAGACACATATGTTGTATCCATTCCATTCTCTTCCATAAAATCGAGAATTATTTTTCCCGCTCTGTCTTCCCCTACTTCACTGATAAAAGAGGTTTCTATTTTCATTCTACTTAAAGAAATCATTCCATTAAAAACGGATCCTCCGGGTACAGCCTTTACAGGAACATTATTTTCAAATAAAATATCCAGTATACTCTCTCCAACCCCGATTACTTTGCGCATCTTTGTCTATTTTAATTATTGGTTTCCGATTGCTTTCTCGATTTCCTTCCTAAATAGCCTCCATGATGCCGTTTTGCATAATCTTCATTTGTAAAACCTGTTTTATTCATCGTATTTACGACCAACAGATCACCGATAACTGTCATCACTGTAGTTGAAGTTGTAGGAGTAAGTCTGAGTGGGCATACTTCCTGCGGAGATCCTGTAAGAAGGAGAATATCCGCACTTTTTGCCAATAGACTATCGGGATTACCGGTAATGACAATAAACTTACAGGACGGGTGTAAATCCCGTGTCAATTCTATTAATTCGATGATCTCACGGGTTTTCCCGGAATTAGAAATCAATAACATGATATCATGCTGCTGTAAAATGCCCAAATCTCCATGTTGTGCTTCACTCGGATGTAAAAATACAGAGGGGATGCCTGTTGAACAAAAAGTTGTTGCAATATTAGAAGCTATCTGACCGGCCTTTCCCATGCCGGAGGTCACCAATTTGCCTTTATTCTCAATTACCTGTTGAATAATAAGATCTACCGCTTTTTCATATTGATCAGTTATGGGAATATTTAAAATAGCATTGGCCTCATTTTCCAGTATCTGGCGGGAAGAATCTATCATTTTATGATTTATTTAATTATAAATAATTTGCAAATATCTTCATTTTTGAGCAAAAACAATGGATTTTAGGCTAATTTTGTAGGTTCAATAAGAAATATTTTCTTGCTAACAGGATAGTCAATATTATAAAGTCAGTTATTGTGATTTATCAAACCCATATACTTCCTAATGGTCTACGTATCATTCATGCTCCTCTTGCCTCCGAAGTCTCTTATCTTGGCTTTGCCGTAAACGTCGGTTCAAGGGATGAAAAGGAAGAAGAACACGGAATGGCACATTTTGTCGAACATACTATTTTTAAAGGAACAAAAAAAAGAAAAGTATGGCACATTCTGAACCGGATGGAAAATGTAGGGGGAGAGTTAAATGCGTATACATCAAAAGAAGAAACATTAATCTATTCTATTTTCCTGGAACAGCATTTGGAAAGAGCACTGGACCTTCTTTCGGATCTTACCTTCCGGTCTCAATTCCCTGAAAATGAAATAGAGAAGGAAAAAGAAGTAATTCTGGATGAAATCAATTCTTATGAAGACAGCCCTTCTGATATAATATTCGATGAATTTGAGAATTTACTTTTTAAAGCCCATCCATTAGGTCACAACATTTTAGGAACTCCTGATACATTAAAAGATTTTACAAGAGAAAAAGTGTTCCGTTTTTTTCACAGGTTTTACACCCCTGAGAACATCGTTTTATTCCATATGGGAAAGACCGACATGAAAAAGCTGATCCGACTGGCAGAAAAGCATGTCGGACCAGAAAATACATATCCCGTACCACAAAGTATTCCGGAACCTGTTTTTCAATCTTATATTAAAAATGAAAAAGCCCATAAAGACACACATCAGGCACATGTAATTCTCGGAAATTATGCTTATTCTTTATATGATTCCAGACGGATGGCATTAAGCCTGCTTAACAATATACTGGGAGGACCAGGAATGAATAGCCGTCTGAATATTTCACTTAGGGAACGCGCCGGATTGGTATACAATGTTGAATCGTCCGTTTCCTGTTTCAAGGATACAGGTATTTTTACTATTTATTTTGGCACGGAACAAAAGAATGTAGAACAATGCATCCAGTTGGTGAAAAAAGAATTAAACGGATTCCGGACAAAAAAGCTATCTGCCCTGCAATTGAACAAGGCTAAATCCCAATTAACCGGACAACTGAGCATTGCCCGGGAACAACGGGAAAACGTAGCATTAAGTATGGGGAAATCCTTTTTACGATTTAATAAATACGAATCATTAGCTGATATTTATAAAAAAATAGAAAAAATTACCGCTGAGGAGATTCGGGAAATTGCAAATAATATTTTTGATAATAATTCTTTATCCAGTTTAATATACGAATAACAAAAATGGAAGATATCCTGCAGGACTTAAATGAAAATCAACAAAAGGCAGTTCAATATATTGAAGGACCTTCTTTAATAATTGCCGGAGCCGGTTCCGGAAAAACCCGGGTGCTGACTTACAAGATTGTTTATCTTCTTCAGCAGGGACTGAGTCCATATTCTATTCTTGCTTTGACTTTTACGAATAAAGCAGCCCGCGAAATGAAAGAGCGGATTGATAAAATGGCAGGTAATAAACTGAGCAGGCGGTTATGGATGGGGACTTTCCATTCTATCTTTTCCCGTATTTTACGAACCGAAGCAGAATCTATCGGATTCAGACGGGATTTTACTATCTATGATACTGCTGATTCCAAAAATCTTCTGAAATCTATCATTAAAGAAATGGGTCTGGATGAAAAGATATATAAACCCGGAAACGTTCATGCGCGGATATCCAATGCTAAGAATGCATTGATTTCTCCGGCAGCTTATGCCGCCAATAAAGAATTAATAGAATATGACATACGATCCAAGGTTCCTCAATTAAGAGATATCTACAAAGCTTACTGGTCACGCTGCTTTAATGCAAATGCCATGGATTTCGATGACCTCCTTTTTTATACGAATATCTTATTCCGCGATCATCCGGCTGTGCTGGAGAAATATCGGAATCATTTTCAATATATTCTGGTAGATGAGTATCAGGATACAAATTTCGCACAACATCTGATTATAAAACAGCTTGCGGAAAAACACGGACGGATAGCAGTAGTAGGAGACGATGCACAGAGTATTTATTCCTTCCGGGGTGCTAATATAGACAATATCCTGAAATTTAAATCAGAATTTGCAGGATGTGAAATCTTTAAACTAACTCAAAACTATCGGTCTACCCAGAATATTGTAAATGCTGCCAATAGCCTGATTGATAAAAACAAGAATCAGATTAAGAAAGAAGTATTTTCAGAAAATAATGAAGGAGAAAAAATAGAAATGATAAGTGCGTTTTCCGATATGGAAGAAAGCAACATCATAGCTAATAAAATACAGGATCTTCGCTTTACCCATCAATTAGGATATAAAGATTTTGCCATCTTATACAGGACAAATGCGCAATCCCGTGTTTTTGAAGAAGCATTGCGCAAAAGAAATATTCCTTATCGTATTTATGGGGGCTTATCTTTCTATCAACGGAAAGAAATAAAAGATGTCATTGCTTACCTGAGGTTAATTGTCAATAACAATGATGAAACGGCTTTCAACCGAATTATTAATTATCCGACCCGGGGAATAGGAAATACCACATTGAGCAAAATTGCTGCGGCCGTCAATATGTTTGATATTTCTTTTTGGGAAGCAGCCTTTAATCCACTCCAATATAATATTGATATATCCGCACGGGCCATTAACAGCCTGATGAAATTCAAAGAGATAATGGATGGATTTATTGCCTGCAAAGACACCGCTACGGCTTATGAGTTAGCAAATGATGTAATCCGGCAGACAGGGATCATGCAAGATATTTATGTAGACAAAACTCCTGAAAACCTGAGCAGACAGGAAAATCTCCAGGAACTGCTATCCGGTATTCATGAGTTTTGCATGACCCGGATTGAGGAAGGTGAAGAATTACCGACTGTTGCTTCTTTTCTATCTGAAGTCTCCTTACTGACAGACCAGGACACCGACAAGGAACAAGATGCGGATAAAATAACCATGATGACCATTCACGCGGCAAAAGGGCTTGAATTTAAAAATGTGTTTGTCGTGGGACTGGAAGAGGGGTTATTCCCATCTTTCAGGGCTGAATCACAACGGGAAATAGAAGAGGAACGCCGCTTATTCTATGTGGCAATTACCAGGGCAGAACAAAACTGTATCATTACCTATGCCAAAAGCCGTTTTCGTAACGGCCAGTCCGAACTGACGAATCCAAGTCGTTTTCTAAGAGATATTGACAGCAGGTTCTTAAAAACCACACAAGCAGACTTTACAAGTGAACGGCTTACATTATCCGACAGGCTACTTTCTGCACAAATGCAACAAAAAAACAGAAGAACGGCCGGCTTTAGGGATGAAACAACAAAAGGAGAATATTCTTCTCCTTCTTTAAACCTTAAGCCCTTGGATGAAGTCATAAAAACAACCGCTTCTTCTAACGGAGAAGAAATAAACGTAGGGGATACCGTACAACATGACCGATTCGGAATCGGGGTAGTAAAAGAAATAACAGGAGATGCCGGTAACCTGAAGGCACTGGTAGCTTTTATTAATTCCGGAGAAAAGAACTTATTATTAAAATTTGCACGTTTAAAAGTAATTGATAAGGAATAAGTCAGTAATTATTAACTTAAAACAGATACGCTATGAAAACAGACCTTTACTCCAGAATCCTTCTTACCATTATTGCTTTTTGCCTTTTATTTAATGTAGGAAAAGAACTTCAGCTTGTTCCTTCTTTAAATGCAAACAGTGATGGTGGCTCTTTTTTTAATAGCAATGAATTACTCAATGGCAGTTATTTAAGGACAAACGATGACGGAAGCCTGAATGTGCGTTTAGCAGCCGCAGATGTCATTGAAGTGAAACCGGCATCCAATGCAAAATTCAGTGTGCAACCGGTTAGTAGCAGTACACGATTCACCGTAGAACCTTACTCAACTGCTAAATTTCAGGTTCAGCCGGTAAGTAGCAGCACCACTTTTAAAGTAGAGCCTTATTCAACTGCTAAGTTTACGGTTACCCCGGCCAGCAATGCTGTTTTTTCAGTAAGAAATGTAGAGGCAACTGCTTTCATGGATGAATTTTCTCAACATAATACCCTGACCAATGTATATCCGAATCCGGCAACAAATTTTATTACCATAGTATACAACGCTTCTCAAAACAACGAGTATCTTACAGTTTGTAATCTTGAAGGAAAAATAATGGAACATCTTCTTCCGGATCCGGCAAATAATCAATTAACGCTTGATACTTCTCTTTATCCTGCCGGAGCATATATCTATACATTCGGCGGTACAGCAGGAAAATTTATAATAAAGAACTAACTAAAAAATACTATTCTAATTTAAAACCTTGTTTCATATGAAAATAGATCTCTACTCAAAAATAGTTTTTACCGTTATTGCTCTTTGTCTTATTCTGCATGTAATAAAAGACTTCCAGCTTATTCCTTCTTTAAATGCACAAGATGATGGCGGTACCTTCATAAACGCAAATGAATTACTGAATGGGAATTATTTAAAAACAAATGCAGATGGAAGCTTGAATGTACGGTTAGCAGCCGCAGATGTAATAGAAGTCAAACCGGCATCGGGTGCCAGGTTTGTGATAGAACCTTATAGTTCTTCTGCTTTCAAAGTAGAACCCTATGATAAATATAATACAAAATTCAAAATAGAACCTTATGATGATACATATACAAAATTTAATGTAGCACCTTATGATCACTGGAATACAAAGTTTCCCGTCGTACCTTATGATGCTAATACGAATTTTCAGGTTAAACCGGCTACCAATGCTGTATTTACCGTAAAAGAAGCGGAAGCATCCTCTTTAAGTTCAACTGATATCCAACCCTCATATCGTGTTTATCCGAATCCGGCCAAAGAATTTATAACAATTGAATACTCGCCCGAAAATCAAACCGAATACATGTATATATATAACCTGGAAGGAAACATAATGGATTATATCATATTACATCCGGATAGTAATCGATTGACATTGAATGTTTCTTCTTATCCTTCCGGGACTTATATTTTTGCTCATAGAAAAAATTCCGGCAAATTTATTGTGGAACGTTAATTTAATCGTGGGTTGAGGCCGCACGGCTAATAACATACCGCCAGTCCCTGGCTGGTTACTTATTTCTATCATTAACGAGTTTTATTTAATATTTTGTTTTATAGTGGATGCGTGCCTTTAAAACTGTCTTTTTCACCTTTACGTTTAATAAAGCATTTCTCCCGCAGCTATGTCCGCCAAGGTCGGATACCTGATTTTATCAAAGGAAGAAACACCTCTGACAATATATTCTTTCCCTGATAAAATAAAAATGGGAATGAGACAGTCCTTTTATCATTCAACCCACTTCAGGGTTGTATAGGTGTCAGGACCTACCCCTACCCGGTCACTACGCTTCACCGGGGATTATTGATAATTCAACTCTTTCAGGGTTGTGTGCAGTCAGGCATTTTCCCGGCCACGGGTTTCACCCGCAGTTATGTGCATTTAAGTCCTACGGACTTGTGGGCTTAGGATGGAAAATGAGCGGAGCTAAATCGATCCGACAGCAGGAGAGAATGTTTTTCCTTTGCTATCCCGGCAGATGCATTCCTAATGAAAAGAAAGAGTGTAGGAGATTATCCCTTGACTTTTAAATTATAGGCTAACTCCAACGGGTAATTCCACATTTACCTGTCACTTGCTATTTTTTAATAAAACCCTTACTATTACCTATTTAAGAAAAAAGCATTCCTTAATTGTTTCTTTCCAGTTCTCTTAGATTCAACAGTTTCTTTTTATTCAGGAATCCATAAATATCTTCCAGATGCTCGGTTACTTTTTGATTTCCGAACTCATATACTTTTGTAGTGAGTCCATCCAGGAAATCCCGGTCATGTGAAACCACAATCAACGTACCGTCAAAATCTCTCAGGGCACTTTTAAGAATATCCTTGGTTTTCATATCCAGATGATTGGTAGGCTCATCGAGGATCAAAAGATTGACCGGTTCCAGCAACAACTTTATCATCGCAAGTCGGGTTCGTTCTCCACCGGAAAGCACTTTGACTTTCTTGGTAGAATTATCTCCACCGAACATAAATGCCCCCAGAATATCTTTAATTTTTGTACGGATGTCTCCCTTTGCTACATCATTAATTGTCTGGAAAACGGTAAGATTTTCATCAAGCATCGAAGCCTGGTTCTGAGCAAAATATCCGATTTTAACGTTATGGCCCAATGTCAAAGTTCCATCAAACTCTATTTCATTCATGATGCATTTTACGAGCGTAGATTTTCCTTCGCCGTTTTTTCCTACGAAAGCGACTTTATCACCACGCTCTATCGTCAGGTTTGCATTTTTAAAGACAAGGTGGTCCCCATAAGATTTCCCTACCCCATCCATCATTACCGGATACGTGCCGGAACGGGGAGCAGGTGGAAATTTAAGCCTTAACGCGGAAGTATCTTCTTCGTCCACTTCAATTATTTCCAGTTTTTCCAGCATTTTCACTCTGGATTGTACCTGCAGGGTCTTCGAATAAGTACCTTTGAAGCGTTCAATAAATTCCCGGGTTTCCGCAATCATTTTCTGCTGGTCTTCAAAGGCTTTCTGTTGCTGCTCTCTCCTCTCCTTACGCAATTGCAGATAACTGCTATAGTTGACTTTATAATCATAAATACGTCCCATTGTTACTTCAATGGTACGGGTGGTAATGTTATCCACAAAAGCACGGTCATGAGAAATAACCACCACGGCTTTTCCATTATTTACCAGAAACTCTTCCAGCCATTGAATAGATTCAATATCCAGGTGATTGGTAGGCTCATCCAGTAACAACACATCCGGCTTTTTCAACAGAAGTTTTGCAAGCTCAATGCGCATCCGCCATCCGCCACTGAAATCACTGGTTTGCTGGTGAAAGTCATCCCGTTTAAAACCAAGCCCCAGCAATGTTTTTTCGACTTCCGCTTCATAATTAGTAGAATCGATGCTATAGAATTTTTCACTTAACGTAGAAACCTTTTCTATCAGCTCATAATAACTATCCGATTCATAGTCCGTCCGTTCCGTTAATTGTTGATTCAAGGATTCAATCTCTTTTTCCATCTCAAATAAATGCGAAAAAGCCAGTGAAGTCTCTTCAAAGACGGTTCTTCCGTCTTCTGTCATAAGATGCTGAGGCAAATAAGCGATTACCGTATCTTTCGGGAAAGACACTTTTCCCCGGCTTGCTTCCCGGGTGCCCGCCAGAATCTTCAATAAAGTAGATTTTCCGGCACCATTTTTACCCATCAGGGCAATTCTGTCTTTTTCATTTATCACAAAGGAAACATCTGCAAAAAGAGTACTTCCACCAAATTCAACCGTGAGGCCGTCTACTGAAACCATTTCTTTAATCTATTATAATAAAAAGCGCAAAAGTAGGAAAACAAAGGGATTAATCCAATTCCTGCTTAAAATAGTGGGGTCATAAATAAAAATCAGCTGATCCCTTTCTTATGAGGAATCAGCTGATTGTAACAGCTAATCTATCAGCAATATTTACCTATTATCAACTAGTATTACAGTTTAATTACTTTTCTGGTTACCGAACCATTATCCAGTTGGATCTTTATTAAATAATTTCCTTCTGATAACCCGTTCAGGCTTATAGTATGCAGAGTCCGGTCATTCCCGTCTTCTTCCATAACCAGTTGACCTAACATATTATAAATGCCTGCCTTTTGAATGCCATATACAGACTGTATCGTAATGTTGTCTATCACCGGATTCGGATAAACCAGTACCTGCGTATCTTTGTCGGCTTCTGTTTCATTGATAGAAGTAGCACACTTCGCATTATAATTCCTGGTATATTTTTCCATCACCTTCATGGTAGACTTTTCAGTGGTATAATTGTCTGTCGGCTGAACGGTCAGATGATAAGACTCATAGAAAGCACCTCCACACCAGTAGGTGGCTGTCATATTATGCTCTTTCAGATACTGAAATACATTATCAATCAGAGTCATATACCGTTCATCACCTCCTGTTGCCCCATTATAAGGAACCCCGAATTCTCCGATCATTCCCACCTTATTGTTGTCTTTACACCAGTTAATAAACGGATCCAGTCTTTCTTTATACACTTCCGGATTTCTCACCTCACTGTCATAACTGCTTTGATAGGTTCCCGACGAGTTGCTATCGAAATAAGTATGTGCCTGATAAATAATCTTATTGGCAGGGTCGGTCAGGTCTTTCAGTCCATCACTGATACTCGGCCAGTCTTTGGAAGAAGCATAATTTTTCCCTTCAATAACAATGGCAGCCTCCATATCCCGTTTCCGTATTTCATCAATCGCAGCCTGATAGTTTCCTTTCAGCACTTCCATATCCAGGCTTTTCGGCTCATTCATTAAATCATACCCCCAGATATTGGAACAATCACTGAAAGCATCCGCTAGTTTTCCCCATACATCGGCATAATGTTCTTTGGTAATTTCGATCCGGTCGGAAGCCTGCCAGGAACCCCAGCCATTGATAGAAGACCGCCAGGTTCTGTAACCGGCCACTCCGATCTCATACAAAGTATCATTCCTGGAATATTCACAGAAATCATGCATATCCAGCATCACCCACTGTCCTAGTCGTTCCGCTTCTTTCACTACTTTTTTCATTTCGGTAATGTCCGCTTCCGTCAGCGGGCCGTTGAGCTCGCGTTGGATTCTTTTCCAACGGAAAGGTAGCCGGATTAGTTTAATACCTTTGGCATTGAAATAATACAGGTCTTCCAGTCTTGGATACCTGTAATTCGTTCCAAGCGTACCCGGATTATCCCCTCCCGAAGCGGAAGCCAGGTTAATGCCAAGGAACGTACAATTCCTGTCAGGAAGCACTCCGTCCGAAGAATCCTGAATAGGGCCATCCGGATCAGGACCCGGACCATCCGTACAATCACTGGCGACCTGTGTTCCTGCAAACGGTTCGCCTTTATAAGCAAAGATGTTATCGATATACACATTCATAGAAGTATACCCTCCCAGACGCGGACGCAATACATACGCATTTTCCAGATCCAGATGATCCCGGTAATAACACAACGGAATGCTTATGGATACCCATTCTCCTGGTTTCATATCCACACCAGCAACCATAGCCGGATTATCGATCTTCTGCCCCTCATTATCGTGCATAAAGAATGTCATGGTAGCTCCTTTATTATCGGCACCCAGGTTACTCATCAGGTAAGCACTGATATGCAGGTAATCCATATCACTCAAATCCATTGTTTCACTGGTTTTATGGATCTTAAACGGATAATCGTTCCAGTTCGTCAGTTGAATGGTTTTATTTCCCGGTACAATTTCCACAAATACACGATCCTGATCCGCATTTTGCCCGTAATTCATTTTATTATCCATATACGGATCGTCTAATGTAGCATCTCCTGAAACATCCCAGATTCCCAATCGCTCCTGATAATCCGCTTCTTCATACTGTTCGCAGAAAATAGATTTTACATTGGCCGCAGTCAGGGTAAACGTAGGAACGGAAGTGGGTGGATTTATAATTACTCCATCCGTTTTATAGGCATAAATATTATCCACATAAAGCAATGTTCCGCCGGAACCTTTACTTCCTCTTCTCAAACGCAGAATATTGATATCCCGTAAATTCACCCCTTTGTCAGCAAATACGGATAAAGGGATATCGATACTTATCCAACGCCCATGTAGATTTTCCTCTGTGATATTAAGCCAGATATCCGCCGATACGTGATTATTCCCACTCCAGGCATAGATCAACCCGAAATCAAACTCCCCGATTCCCTTATTATCTCCCGGAGAATAAATATCCAGATGAAGCATATCAAACTCACTCAGGTTACAGGTTCCCAATGAAAACTGTGCCTGATTGTTACTATACAGGTTATCAATCTTCAATATCTCATAAGACGGGTCATCAGCATACGGGGAAATAAGTACTTTCTCCGGAACTGCGGCACCGCCTCCGAGCCAATCGGAATACCCTAATTCAAAACTTCCGCATTCGTAGTAATTACTGAGGATTCCTCTTACAAATTCCGGTTCATGAGCAGGGACCGGGGCCTTACAATGAGGGACAGTGGCAGACTGGTCTCCGGGATCATTCGGATCAATGCTGACATACGAATTATCATTCCCGCTATTGCCGGTTTTATAGCCAAACACATTATCTACATACAGCAATTGTCCGCTTGAACCTTTTGAGCCTCTTCTCAGGCGTAAAATATTAACCTGCGAAAGATTAACCCCGGCATTCCTGAATGTCGACATGGGCACATCCACACTAATCCATTCACCGTGTTTATTCTGGCCTGTAATATCAATCCAGACCCCGGCTTCTCCCACACCGCTGCCCCAGCCGGAAACGAGAGAGAAATCGAATTCCCCGATGCCTTGATTATTTCCGGGTGAATAAATATCCAGATGGAGCATATCCATATCATTCCAGTTACAATCTCCCAGGGCAATCTGGGCCACACTGCCATTTACAATCTTATCTATTTTCAATACACGATCTGTTGGATCGTTGAAAGGAGTGATAATCGTTTTTTCGGTTTTATTATCGTTCCAGTCATCATATTCTTCCTGAAATTTGGCAAATTGCTCATAATGATCACTAAAGATAGCTTTTACATATTCCTGATCATAAGCGGGTGTAGGTGCCGGAGTAGTCGGGTCCTGTGCAAATATACCCAGACCGCTGCCCAGCATTAAAACCGGTAAAAGCCATGTCCGAATTGTTTTTTTCATGGTAATATAAGTTTGATTATTAGTAGAACCGGCCTTTCACCACGGGTATCAGGCCAGTTATTATATTTGTTATTATTTAATTACAATACGTTGATTTGCATTCTTTCCGTCCGCATATTGTGCAGCAACCATATATATTCCTGTATTCAGACCGGCAACATTAAAAGCACCGGTTGTATTTTCCATGGCAATAGTCTTTACCAACTGTCCGGCCACATTGTAAATATCCAGTTTGCTGATGATCTCTCCGGAAGACACATGCAGGGTTCCATTTACCGCATACGCATTAAAAGCAGTAGCTTCTTTAGCACCATTAATACCTGTCGGCTCTCTTACGACACCTCCCAGACAGGTTGGAGTACCGTTGAATAAAATAAAGTTTGTAATATAAATTTCATCTGAGAAATCATGTGGTCCATCCACTTCACCACCAAAACGCAGGTAGTGCGCATCGAATCCACCCCCCCACTCATTTATGAAAAAATCATCGAGAGAATAATCGATAGAATACCATTTACCCGGCACCATATCTTCTTTTTCGATCATAGGGAAATACTTTTCCTCATTTCCCGGTTCATGCCGGTGGAAGCCCACCCGGAACTGTGTTTCTTCATTGCAAAATACGTCGATATGTACATATTCATAATTTTTCAACTGAGCATTACCCCCTAATGCAATAGGCAGCCAGTCGAGATTTCTTATCACAATAATTCCGGCCTCTTCATCTCCGGTAGCCGTATAATCCCATGAGGTAGGAGGATTCCATACAGTTGCCATATCCGGGAATGCTTCCCCGTATTTTTCACTAAAGAAAGAAAGCACCTGATCGGCCGGATACTCCGGGTCCGGAGGTGCCGTTGGAGGAACCTGTGCATGCATAAATGAAAAACCACATAACATCACAGCAAATACACTAAGTCTGGTAAGTTTTTTCATGATTGTAACTTTTAATTATTAATAATCGATTGGTTTATTGAATCTATACTGAAAAATATTAATCTGTTTTCAGGTATCTGGATAAAATATGAAGTTGAGGCATATCTTCCTTATAATTATTTAAAGGTTGTACCCCCAGTATGTATTTATTCCACCGGGCTCCTGCTGCCCAATACGTTCCGTTTATTCCCTGTTCCCGCATATAAGAAAGCATATGGTCCAGGCAGACTGCCCACCGTTCATCGTCAGCCGGAATGCTGTATTCTCCTACAAAGCCTCTGAAATTATTTTCCTTCAGCCATTTCACAAACGGCCGTAACCGTTCCACGCCAATATAAGGATGTGCTTTTTCCTCCTCATACGAACGCCGGTACACTCCGGAACCGTCTTCGTCAAAATACACATGGGCTTCGAAAATCAGGTTGTACGCAGGGTCATATAAGTATTTTAATTCATCACTTACCTGCAACCAGCGTTCGGCCGAACTCCAATGATTGCCCCCCACGATAACCGGTTTTTCCGTATCGTGCTTTCTTATTTCCATAATACACGCCTGTGCAATCCTTGTCCAGGGAACACTCTCCAGCATATCATGAGGTTCATTCATCAACCCGTAGCCGTATACACTAGGATATCCTTTTATTTCACTGGCCAGTTTGCCCCAGAAATCCGCCAGATGTTCAATCGTAAGTCCTCCTTCCCCTATGATACAATCCTTTCCGTTTACTTTCCGCCGCCCATAATTGTGCAGGTCCGGAATAATCTGCAGGCCTCTCTTTTCCGCTTCTTCCAGCAGGTTTTTCATCACGTCGACTTCCGCTTATGTCAATTCTCCGTTCAGTTGATGCTGGATGCGTTCCCATTTGAATGGCACACGTAACAGGGTCAACCCCTTTGCCTGCCAGTAATCCAGGTCTTCTATGGTAGGATAAAAATAATCGATGCTTACTTCACCGGGCATTTTGGACCCATGCCCGAATTCCGCGCCGGCCAGGTTAACCCCAAAAGGCAATCCCGGTTGTGCCCGGAGGGAGAAAATTACCACTATAAATGCCAGTCCTATAAAAAAGCGTTTTATCATGTTCTTTACGTTTGAATTAATGGATTGAATTTACTTTAGTACATACACCAGTTCAGCCCCCTGCGCTATTTCGGAATGCGTTATCCACATCCGGTCCAACACCTGTCCGTTCAGACGCACGGATTCAATAGCATCCGCCTGTTCCGATTGTTTTTCTGTCTTTATGTGAATCTTATTTCCATTCTCCATCGTTACTATAACCTCATCGAAAGCCGGTGGCAGCAGGTAATAAAGATCCTGTCCGGCATTTGGGAAAAAGCCGATGGAAGTAAATATATACCAGGCACCCATAGCGCCACTATCTTCATTTTCAGGGTAGCCGGTGGTTAAAGAGAAGTGTTCTTCCCGGATTTTCCGGACATAGGTTGCCGTTAAGTCCGGACGGTCACAATAATGAAAGATAAAAGGAGATAAAAACCCGGGTTCATTATCCAGTTCTATCAGCTCATTTTCAAATCCATAGGAAAGACGTTTAACCATTTCTTCCTTTCCTCCGCACAGATTCACCAGTTTTTCGAACTGATGAGGAGTAAAAAGGGTATATACCCACGAATTGCCTTCATAGAAATATTCCACCCAGGAGCCATACCGTTGTGCCGGGTCAATGGAAATCCATTGCCTGTTCTCTTTCCGTGGAATCACAAATCCCTTAAACCCATGGCTCTCCATCTCCGGATTAAACAGGTTTACCCATTGGGAAGCACGTTTCCGTAAGGTATCCGCCATCGTTTCATCTCCCATCATAAGGGCTACCTGAGCCGAACAAAAGTCGTTGTAGGCGTATTCCATTGTATAACTACAACTCATACGTTCTGCCGGCTCCGGAACCCAACCCAACTGCAGGTACTTTTCATCCCGTTCATTAAAAGCACTCCACTTCAGAAACTCATAGGCTTTCTGCCTGTCAAATCCTTTCACATTCTTAATAAAAGCATCCGCAATTATATTTTCCACATCATCTCCGCCCTGCTTCCAGTCCCAGACCAGGGAACTGGTATACGTCGGCTTTACTACTCCCTGATGGGCAAAACGGTCCATAAAGGAGTTAATCGTCTTAGCCACAAAGCTTTCATTTATCAGTACCATCAACGGATATTTGGTACGCCAGGTATCCCAGACACAATAATGGTCATCCAGATGAGGCCGGTCACTTTCCCAGAACGGATTATCTCCGGTACGTTCACGGGGCATCACAAAACTGTGGTACATGGCAGTATAGAAAAGACTCTTTTCTTCTTCCGATCCTCCCTCCACACTAATTCTGGCAAATACATCTTCCCATTTCCGGAAGGCCTGAGCTTTTATTTCCTCAAATGTCAGATGCTGCGCTAATTCCTTTTCCAGAAACCGGTGCGCGTTTTCTACACTTTTCATGGAGATTCCTACCCGTAACAATACGGTATCCGGATTTTGCGGAAGGACAATTTGTGCGAATAATGCATCCTTTCCATGATCCGTAATCAAAACCTCCCTGGGTTCAACATTCATGGAAACAGCATAGTATACTTTATACGGATCGGTATCATTTCCAAAGCCACCGATATATTCTCCCCAACCACTCAGGATACCATTCGAACGGTTATACTTAATTTCTCCACCCTCAAATTTCCCGTTTACAAAAGGCACAATATGCTGGGGTATATTATGGGCGATATCCAATAAAATATTTGCAGAATCGCTTTCAGGAAAAGCGAAGCGGTAAAAGGCACAATGATGGGTTGGCGTAACTTCCGCCTTAATATTATAACGATCCAGTGTTACAGCATAATAATAAGGAGTTGCCTGCTCACCGGATTTAGGAGAATCATGCCCGTCTTCTTCTGCATTGAAACGGGTTTGCGGAGAAATAAAAATCTGTCCGTATCTCCCCCACCCTGTTCCGGACGCATGCAATTGTCCGAATCCACGGATAGGTTCGTCCGGGTGATATCCGTCGTGATGGCCATTCGGTGTCTGGGGAGAAGGGTTCACCGACCCATGCGGAAGCTGAGGACCAATTACACAATTGCTATATTTCTGTACGCCCATAAACATATCCACAAAATCCACCGGAGAGGGAATAGCTACCTCCGTATGGGTCTGCTCTTTTTGTTTACAGGAAATAAAAAAGAGAAAAAGAACCGGAAATATATATAATAGATTTTTCATTTTTATATCTACATCTTATTTTATGGAAAAAACTCTCTGATAACCTTACAACAAATATATTCAACCGGATTTACAGAATATACCAGAATATTGGAAATCGATACAAGAATATTCTTTTAACCGTATTTTGGTATGTTTTTCTGTTCATTTTAAAAAACCGGGGAGATACAATCCCTTACCTCTAAACCGGATTTGTTTATGGCAGATTTTTATTCAGGATAGCAGATAGTAGCTTTTCCGGTTTGTAAATCTGTATACATCCTGCCTCCGGAGTTAATAAATGAAAATAAATATATGGATTATTTTATTTATACGGATTATCCTGTTCTTATTTAACATACCGGTAAGTATAAAATGTAAAATATGCAGCCATATATACCTATTAACTCCGCTGATCTTACGATTCGAAGAAACAATATTGCACATAGCCAATTAATAGCGTCCATGTGATAATATATGAATGTATATTTCCGGAGGTTAGCTCCAAACTCAAAAGAGTAACTTATTTTCTACTAGCAAAAATAATCCCGGAAGCTTTCTCCGGATGCAAAAATCCTACAATTCCTCCCGGGAAAATTCAAAAAACAACATTCTTGCATGTATTAATCATTTTCTTCTATTCTCCCTTTTTTAAGAAGAGTAAATTTACCAGACTGAAAAATATCAATTATTCATACATTAATTAAACCATCTGTTTATGAAAAACATTACAAAGAAAATGGCTTTTCTTGCCATATTAGCAGGATGTATAGTGCAGGCAAATGCACAAACGGTTTTCCTTCCGGAAACCGGAGCGGAATACCGGATTAAAGTTGCCGATGGGGAGCATGCGGGAAAAACATTAACCTACAAAGGATATAACCCGAATAAAGACGATGGAGTCAATCCTTATTTTGAAGATAATAACCCAGCCGATTTCAATCAGGTGTTCAGGTTTGTACTGATAAACGGAACAGAAACGCAGGATGGCAACCCCGAATACTTCATAGAAAGTGTCGTTGACCAGGAGAAGTCGGCCATGAATGACAGAGGTTTGTTTTCCAGAGAGCGAAATCAATCCTGGCATGCGCTGCGGGTATATACGGATAAAGGGAAATATGCCATTAAAGTAGTAGGTTCCGGTGCAACAAACCAACGCTTTACCATTTATCTGAACGGAACAACCTTTGGTTACCGGGACAACAATGCTACGGCTGAGTACAAAAACGAACCTCCGACCGAAGATTATGATTTTATTTTCGAAAAGGTAACCGAAGCACCTGATAACAGCAATCTGCTTGATTTACTCGGTCATGCGTCTTCTGTGATGGATAAAGTAGAAGCAAAGGGAAGTGACAGCTTCGGAACAACTGTTTTAGGTCAATATGATGAGACGGCATATAATACATTAAAGAATGTATATCAACAGGTGGACGCAAATACCAGCTCCTTCGCAAGTGTAGTTACGTATCAAAATAATCTGAATACGGCATTAAACGATTTGTTTGCCTCTGTAGCCATTCCCGATGGAAATTATTATATAAGGAAAAACGATTCCGGGACTTTTATGGGACGCATCTGGAATAATAAAAATTCCTACCTGCGATTCCATGATTTTAACACTTCTCAGAAATATAACCTGTTGTTTAGCTTTACAAAACATGCAGACAACTCTATTCAAATAAAATATGAAGATTCCAAAGCGGAGAATGTACCGGAAGATCCCCGCTACCTGTCAAGAAACGCAAATGCCACGACTACCCCGAACCCGGGAACAGACAATGTGATCTTTCATTACGATATATCCACCGGAGACTATGCCATGCAATTTGTAAATGAAGGTGGATTTATCCGGTTTGATGGAACCGAAATAAAAAATAGTGGTATCAATGTGCCTTTATCAGAATATTTCCTGTTTACTCCTATGGAAGAAGCTATCGCTCAATCTGTCGTGGACTTACAGGCTGCTGTGAAGAATGCGGTTGATCTACAAACGATCCTTGAAAATGACGGATACGAGTATAATCCGGAAATAGTTACCTCATTGCGGGCAACCCTTGCGGAAAGCGAAGAATTAGTTACTTATCCCACCACACAAAGTGAAATGGAAGCAAAAAAAGCATTGCTGGAAACTTTGATGGCAGCATATCCGAAAGGACGGTTATTCAGCATGAATGAAGAGGGAATAGCAAAAATCTCCGCAGCTGACTGGGTAGGAAAAGAATCCGGTGACGGAAAGCTATTTACCGATGAGGGTTCCGATGCCTATTACGGAGAAACAAAAGACGGCAGTACATTTATGGTAGGTTCTTTTGATTTCTCAGCTTTAAAGGAATTAAATTCAATTTCCATAGAATACGGGGTCGGACAAAATACCAACGGATATATCATTGAGATTTACATCGCAGACCCGACTGTAGAAACAAATAAAATAGCATCCATTGAAAACTTAGAGGAAACAGGCTGGTTTACGCCTACAGAAACCTCTACAGCACAGGGTTGGGCATTACCGGGAAGTGTAACCGGAATTCAGGAAATATATATTAAATATGTAAACACAATTGCAAACCTGTATTCCATCATCTTTAGAGGAACACGAGATGACGGAGAACCTACCCACATTGAAAAGCCGGAAGCAAAAACAACTGTTTTCGCACAGGATGGAAGGATTTATGCCAGGGTAAATGAGCCGGCCACCATCCGACTGTATACAATATCCGGACAACTCATCGATCAGGAGATGGTTGAAAAAAGCTACACCAAATCCGTTAACCAGGGAATTTATATTGTCACAGTAAACGGAAAAGCATATAAAGTGGCTGTAAAATAAAGAACCCTTTTATCTCCTTACATAATTATATAAATGAAACCCTGCCCGGCAAGTTGCCGGCCAGGGTTTTTATTTATCTATTTTCCATGGGCTGAGGCGCCACGGCTAGTATCCTGACGCCACTCACGTGGCTGTAATATTCCCTGCCCGCCCTTAAGTCTGACCTTCTTCTGTCAGACTGTGTTCCGTAACGGATGCCCTTCCGACTGCAGCGCAGTCACGG
>JAJQEC010000033.1:26645-44913 GCA_021201815.1 Candidatus Azobacteroides sp.
CTTCCGACTGCAGCGCAGTCACGGATTTGTAGCCATGGGTGTGAACCCATGCTCCGGGAGCCATACCACACCAACCATGCACTGCAGTGCAGTGCCGGAAAACCTCCGGAAATACCGGTAACCAATAATGATCTCCGGCACTCCTATAGAGTGCTACTTGGTTATGGTACTTCTATCACTCCGGCTTTCACCCAAGACTACGAAGCTGTGACCACTCTATGGTCAGAGGGTGGATTATTTCTTCGATACAGTGACTTTTCTCCATAAACATTTTCCTTACTTTGATAACATTCCCCTATCCATCTACACCTACTATCGTACTTTTAGTTTTTAGCTATTAGTTTTTATTCATTAATAAAGTTTTTCACCAAAAACAATATTCTTCTATCTATTGATAATATTCTTCTACCGGAATTATTTTCTGAAATCTATATTTACCTGAGAAAATACAGATTCTCTATTTTTAATTTTAAAGGTTTAATATAATGAAAAACATTACTAAGAAAATGGCACTTGGTGCCATGTTGGTTAGCTGGTTTATTCCGGCAACCGCAGAAATCATTCCGGTAGAACCGGATATAACCAAAAGCTACTGGATATCTGACGAAAACGGAAGGTATGTTACCCAAACCAACCGGCTTCATATGTCTACGGTTATTCAGGATGCCGAAACACAGAAATTCAGATTTGCACAGGGGGAGGAACATGGAGGAACACCGGAAACATCCGCTTATTTTCTTACTACGAACGACGGAATGTATGCAGTGACAGAAAACAATCCAAGCGAACTGAGAACGGATTTTAATGAACAATGGCATGTAATCAGGCTATATCAGGATACGGAAACCGGAAGATATGCCTTCTATTTTTGTGGTTCGGCAGCTTCTACGGCAACCAGTCCCGGTCCACGGAATAACCTGGGGATCAGAAGTGACAATCAATTGGGCCCTTATCACGGAGAAGGCATTCCTACCGCAGCCGAATGTATTTTCTACCTGGAAGAAGTAACAGAAAAAGACCAGCGGATCTTAAAACTGGCTATTGAACAAAGCGAAGCGGTAGTGAATGCCGTGAATGCTACCGGAGAACAAAACGCCATAGGAACCCGTACCGGACAATACCCGGCTGAAAATTACGCACGGTTTACGTCCATCCTCAATTCCCTGAAAGAAAGCCTGGATATAGCTTCCGATGAGGAGTTAGAAGGATTGGCCGTATCCCTTACAAATGCGAGATGGGATCTCTTCCGATCGGTTGTAGTACCTGATGGGCGTTACCATATTGTCTATGAAGATAAATACATGACAGTTCCCGAAACGTTAGGGACGAACCAGCGGCCGTATTTTACCGCTCCGGTGACTACCAACCTGAAAAGCCAGGTTTTTGTCCTTACTAATAATACCGGTACTTCTTACAAAGTAGAAGACACGGAAGGACATTTCTTAAACGAGAAACCTTTTATGATGGAAGATCCGAATGCGTCAAGCGGAGGATATAGTGACCAGTGGAACAATGTGGCATTTTTCTTTGATATTACTTCCGGAAAATACGCCGCCAGAAACGCCGGGCCCCAGGCCGATGCATTGAAAGTAGGAAGCTGGATAGCAGGAGATGATGATGTACTGTATGTCGATAATCAGAATTTATTCTACGACAATGACACAAAACCCTATCCGGCAGCTACTGCCTTTTTCTTTACATTACAGGAAATCGATTGCAGCCTGAAATCACTCACTACTCCGCAGGGCACACTCACTCCGGCTTTCGACCCATATATCCTGCAATATACCCTGCAGGTAGAAAAAGAGGTAGAGTACATTTCCCTGACCGCAGAGACTAATGACCCTGCTGCCTCCATTCGGATTATGATACATGGAGAAACCGTAGCGGATGCGGACCATATTGCATTAGATTACGGGGAAAATACCATTACCATTCTGGTTACCGCACCGGAAGGAATAGATTCACGGATGTATACCCTTACGGTAACCCGCGCAAAAAATACGGATGCTTCCCTGAGTGCGCTTACTATTTCCGACGGAACGCTTACACCGGCTTTTGATACGGATATAATCGAATACACAGCAGACGTCCCTTATGAAGTGTCCCTTATCACCATTGAAGCCATTGCAACAGATCAGGAATATGCTGTAGTAGAAGGAGCCGGAGAAATAGAATTAAATACCGGAGAAAACACCGTACTCATAAAAGTCACCGCACAGGACGAAAGCACCACACAAGAATATACTCTTACCATCAACCGTGCCCTGAACAATGATGCCTCTTTGCTTTCCCTGGAAATCTCCGGCGGAGAAACGAAACCGGCATTTTCACCGGATATATTCGAATATACGGTTTCTGTTCCTTATGAAATTACCGACTTCCAATTCGAAGCCGTGGCAGCAGACGGAGCTACTATCCAGCCAATTGAGGATACAGCATTAACGCTGGGTGAGAATACGTTTGAAATCGTGGTAACCGCAGAAGACGGAATAGCCACTCAAACCTACCCTATCCATGTGATCCGCAATCCGAATACCGACACCACTTTAAGAAAACTGGTTATCTCCGAAGGCGAACTTAGCCCGGCATTCTCTCCGGTTGTGTTCGAATATACCGTTACGGTTCCTTATGAAACCACGACGTTCGCTGTTCTTACCGCTATACCCACCGACGAAGAAAATGCCACCGTGGAAATAACCGGCAACAGCGAACTGACAGTAGGAAACAATATCTTCCGGATTACTGTAACCGCGGCAGACGGCGTCATAGTAGATACCTACACGATTACCGTAATAAGGCAAAATCCTGCCGGCTTATCTGCCCCTTCTTCAGAGGAAGTTATCATCAAAAGCAATAATGGCATGATTTCGGCTGCATTTAACGGAAAAGCAATGGTAAAACTATGTTCTGTGACAGGGTTACTGATTCATCAGGAAAAATGCACAGATACATATACGAAGCAGGTACCCGCAGGAATTTATGTATTAACCATTAATAATAAAGGGTATAAAGTTATTGTAAAATAAGAATAACCACTTTTTATAAAGAAAAAACCGGTCTTTACAGGCCGGTTTTTTTAATTATTTGTTTCCTCTTTTCATTCTATTATTATGTTGTTTCCGTAAAAACAACCATATCTCAAAAAGGAGAAGCTCTTCATAAAAGGGAGAAGATCGGGTAAAAAGCAATCAACAAACAACAATACCTTATTCCAAAGCCGCTTAGCGGCGTCATATTACTAGCCGTGCGGCCTCAGCCCACGGAAAAATAGAACGATTAAACAGAAAGAAAACACATATATTATTTATTTTATAAAATTATCTTTGAGAGATAATATTTTGAATAAAAGTCTGTAAGCGGAATGTTTCAGCATTTTAGGTAATTACCTGGCAACGGTTAATTTGCTTCTATCAGGCAAATACATATCTTTGTTTCAACATATCAGTGATTATAATAAAAATGAGTTTTTATAATACTTTAAAAATAATTATCATATTTGCAATGATAATCTTCAGCGCAAAAACACCTTTGCGAGGGCAATCGTTGGATAACTTCGATGTGGTATTTTATGAGGATAGTATCCGTTCCGTGCACCTTACGAGGGTAAGTATGGATAATCGTCACACCTATTTCGATACAAAGGGGCGCATGGATATTCGTTTCTCGTACACATCCTACGTGGCACATAAAAATATCAAGAAAGTTGAGCCTGAAGATGACATCACCTCAGGTAGATCTTACAGATACAGAACAGAGGTGCGGTTTCTTCCGACGGATACTAAGGGAGTTTATAAAATCGAAAAGAAGGAACATGAAATCGGTAGTCGTTCTCAACCGCACGGATGGGGTTTTATCGGGTATTCCAGCGACACTACTTTTTTTGATGTTAAGGTTTATAATTACTACCTCCAACATGCCCCGGTTTACAAAGTGTATAAACCGAAAAAACTCGACGAAAAACCATATTTCGGTGCAGACTCCATAAAGACGGATTTCAAAGATTACGTATCCGAACAGATGATTAAAAGGCATTATTCTTATATTACAGACAACCTACGCGGCTCAGTTACAGTATCATTCGTAATTAATTCCTTCAGCGGGATAGTGGATTTTCAGGTTGACCGATTAAAACTGAAACCTAAAAATGAGTTCATCCGAATCAATGGCAATAGGGACATGGATTTTGAAGAACAGATAAATATCTTTTTAGTTGCTTTGAATCAAAGTATTGTCGATAGGAATTATTATCCACGTTATCACAACTGGACTCCGGGTAAAATCAATGGAGAGGCTGTAGCCTCAATACAGTACCTGACATTTGAGTTCAAATAACATGTAAATATGCTGTTATGTTCCGTGTTATATAGATTATTAAAAGTAAGTATTGAATCCATCTGAACATCTATCATTTCTGATGAGTTATAAGTATTCATACAAGAAACAGACAGTTCGCGAATTATAGCCGATGTGCGTTTTCACCGTTGGTAATGAGTTGGTAACTGAACGTTGCCTTACCTTTGTCTATGGATAACTTTTGCCGTCCAAAAGACAAGCCAAACAACTGATTTTATCCACACGTTATCAGTCGGTTGTTCTCGTTTGGCTACTATTCGCTTTTTGGCCTGATTTTATTTTATATTATCCATTCTATAATGAAACCGGATGTGTTTTTTGTTTCTTTTTGTTTCCGTGGGCTGAGGCTCCACGGCTAGTGACCTGACGCCTCTCACGTGGCTGGAATGATGTCTTGCCCAAGCTATGAAACTCATACTTTTAGTTTTTAATTCTTAGGTCTTAGCTCAACGTTATCTGTATAAAAAACAAACAACTACCAGATTTTAATAAAAAATTCTCCATTTTAATTTTTTGTATTCCAAACGAATGGAAAGTAAAATATAACAGATGTCTTTTTTAACACATATTTTCCTTTATCTTTTAAGAATGCTAAATTACAGACCCTAAGTGGGTTTTAAGTTCATTTGTACTCTATTAAATTTTCACTGCTTTCTTTTTTATATCTTAAATGATTATATAAATTTGTATCTTCTTCTAAAAATTCCGATAATCCATAGAAAAAAATTTCTGCTTCCTCTCTTGTCACAAGAAAGTAGGATTCGTATCCTTCTCCATCATTTATACTTATTTTAAACTCGGTATAAGGAGACGTTTTTTTATGATAGATATGCGTATTATGAGTATTAAAATAGTTTTCCATCTGACAAAAGGTATGATTATCAACAGAATACTCAAATACTCTGTCTGTTCTGAATTCTTCAATAGTTCCTTTATACCTCGCACTTCTATATTGGAGATAAGTGGTATCTGTTTCTTTTTTTATAATAACAGGATACATACGTACATCCATATCCCCATCCGGTAAAATTAAAATATGTCCGTTTTTTGATCTTTGACAATGGTTATTATTGCAGGCAGTTCCGGTTAAAAGCACCATTAAAAATACCACGCAAACAGGACAATAAGTGGCTTTCATACCAATTTAAAATTTATTTTTTATTTCCCTGAATATTTTACGGTACTTTTAATAAGAGAAAACTTTCCGGATCAAAGTATCTGAAAGGTTTAAAATAATAAGTATCTGTTATTTATATATTCTTACACAGAACACAAATATTATTCAAATAAAAATTATTGTTCAACTCTTTTTAAGCTTACCTATCCATTTTTTAAATCCTTTCCCTTTAAAAAGAGAGCATACCGGTATAAGAATTCTTATTCTCCCTATCCGGATACAGATTTTCCGATAAACGAATTCCTTGCTCGATCTTTTTATACCGTATTAGCGCTTCAATATAATAATGGTCTGCATAGTTGATAGAAGCATCGATTTCATACCCGCCGGGATAATTTCCCGTGCTATGTACTAAAAAAGAAGGCTTGCTGTCGCCGCTCTGGTATTTTTCAGAAGATAAACTTCCCAGCATACGTATAGCATATTCCTTGTAGCGGACTGCTTTCTCCGGATTGTCTTCCAGTTGGGATAATTCCAGCAAAGCCGATGCCACAATAGCCGCAGAGGAAGCATCCCGGGGAGCATCTGGAATAGCCGGGTCATCAAAATCCCAGAAAGGGACCAGATCTTCCGGCAACCGTTCCAGGTACACCTCCGTTATTTTTTCCGCAAAACGGAGGAATTCTTTATCCTGTGTTTCCCGGTACACCATCGTATATCCGTAGATACCCCATGCCTGCCCCCGCGCCCAGAAGGACTCATCGGCATACCCCTGGTTAGTTACTCCCTTCAGGAACGCACCGGTCACCGTATCATAGACCGCCACATGATAATTGGTAGCATCCGGACGAAACTGATTTTCCATGGTTTTTCTCGCATGGCTTACCGCCATATCGTAATATTCTTTTTTCCCGCCATTCCTGGCTGCCCAGAAGAGGATCTCCAGGTTCATCATATTATCCATAATGGTGTTATGGGGCCATCCCATTACTTCCACCATATGTTCCCAGGACAGGATGGTACCTACTTTCGGATTATAAAACCCGGCCAGTTTATCCGCTCCTGCCAGCAATGTTTTTTTAAACCGTTCCTCCCCTGTCAGACGATAGGCATTGCCAAAACTGCAAAAGAGCTGAAATCCGAGGTCATGGTCTCCTTTATGTTCCGGATTCAGCAATGCTTCCAGCCATTCCGTGTAGCAAACCGCATGTTCTTTAATCGTTTCCTCCCGGGTATTTTCATAGTTATACCATAAGATGCCGGGCCAGAAACCACTGGTCCAGTCATACACATCGGTCAGGTACCAGGCAGCTTCTTCTTTTTCAATGCGTCTGGGAAGTTGGTACTCATTTTGTTTTACTTCATATAATGTCCGTTTAATCTGCGTATCACAATATTGTAATTCTTTATCAACATCCACCATACTATCTTTCCCATCCGACGCATGACATGAGTAAATTCCTAATCCCAGTAATCCACCAAGCACTGCGGAGCGTAGCCACCTTCCTTTTTTCATCTGATCTATCTTTTTAGTTAAATTTTATACCCTTTACGGATAAAAATCTATATTTATTTTTTACTTTATGCACTAATACATTATTTTTACCTTCTCCTCTTCTTTTTTATCACTGATGTGTTTTTACTGATATATCAGCCAATAAAGGAGGAACAGAAAACACATGCGGGAAATAATACGGATAATTTCATACCAGGATATGTCCGGTTATTTTCCTACAGGGAAGGTGTATATATAAAGAAAAGCTTACCTATACCGAAGGAGATAGAAATAAGTATTTTTTCATGATTCATACTGATTTAATTATATGAGAAAAATCCATAAGCTCCCTGGTCCTGAAAGGGAATAAATCTATGAAATTCATCATTTTAAACATCCCATTACAAATATAGATATTAACCTACCATACGTTATAGAAGCATTTTTTAAAAAGATACAAATAGCTTCTATTGCAAGGACTTTACAATATTCTTGCATGAATTAAGCAAATATTTACATCTGCAAATGAGTATAACTTCTACATTTGAATACCTTATTCCAAAAGCCATGAAACGTCTAACTTTTACCCTTGTTTTTCTTATTATATTCCTGTCCTTTACCCATGCTTCTTATTTCAGAAGTTATCAGGTAGAAGACGGCCTGTCTCATAATAGTGTGTGGGCAGTTATGCAGGATAGCAAAGGTTTTCTCTGGTTCGGTACCAATGATGGTTTAAACCGTTTCGATGGAAAAGCGTTCCGAATATTCAAAGAAGATCAGGAAGATTCGCTTTCTATCGGAAACAATTTCATCCATTGTTTAAAGGAGGATTCACAGAGACGCTTTCTGGTCGGAACAAAAGAAGGCTTATATCTCTATCATGCCGATTTTGAAAATTTCACACACATAGACCTGTTGAACTCCCCGGATAAGAAGGCCAGTATCAATGCCATCATGGAAGATCCGGACGGAAATATCTGGGTCGCCTGTAACGGGCAGGGATTAATTATCCTGAATCCGGACCTGAGTATAAAAAAACATTACATACATCATAAGGAGAAAGAACACTCCCTGCCTACTAATTATATATGGTGCGTGGAAAAAGATTATAACGGGGGTATCTGGCTGGGAACAGCCGGAGAAGGATTGGTATTTTTTGACCCTAAAAGCGAGCATTTTACCAGGATGAAGGAAGACCACCGGATCCGGATTACCGACCCGACCATTTTTAGCATTTATTGTGACATAGACCATAATATATGGATCGGAACCCTATCGGAAGGCCTTTATAAATACAACTACCGGAGCGGGAATGTTTCAAACTACATGCAACAGACTGCCTTTAGCATAAAATCGATTATCGAATTCTCCGACCGGGAACTAATTATGGGCTCCGACAAAGGACTCATAAAATTTGAACGTAGCCTTGAAACATACGAATTAATAAATGAAGAAGCCTCGTTCGATAACCTGACAGATAAATCCATTTTTTCTATTACCCGGGATAAAGAAGGTGCTTTTTGGATCGGAACTTATTTCGGAGGAGTGAATTATTATTCGCCTTCTATCAATAAATTTTTCTATTACGGAACTTCCCACAACGAAACAACCCGGGATATTGTGAGCAGCTTTGTGGAAGATACAAACGGAAATATCTGGGTAAGTACACATAATCATGGACTTTCTGCTTTTAATTCCCGGAATAAAAAATTAAATATTCCCCGGTACGATATCGGCTACCATGATATACAGGCCTTATTGCTGGACGGAGAAAACTTATACATAAGCCTTTACGGAAAAGGGATCAGCATCCTGAATACCCGAACCGGAAACATAGCAAAGCTGCCGGATAGTGCGTTTTCTACGATGACTTTTACTTCCATTTACAAAACATCCGGAAACAAAATTATATTCGGCTCGGAAGAAGGAGCGTTTGTGCTGAACAAAGAGACAAACAAACTGGAAAGAATGGAAAGGCTGGCCGGGATTCCTATCAAGGGAATGGCGGAAGATTACAACGGGGCTTTATGGTTCGCAGCTCACAAATACGGCCTGATCCGTTTAAACAGCGACAACCGCTGGGAGTCCTTTACCAACCATCCGGACGACCCCGAGTCCCTGCGGGTAAACAATGTAAACTGTGTATTCCAGGATGCTAAATTCAGGATCTGGGTAGGGACAGAAGGGGGAGGACTCAGCCTGTTCAACCAGAAAAAGAACGGTTTCGATGTTATCCTGAATGAGAAATCGGGATTGCCATCCAATATCATCTATGCCATTCTGGATGATACGGACGGGAATATCTGGGTAACCACAGGAGGAGGACTGGTAAAAATAAATCCGGATACAAAGGAAATAAAAACATTCGGCTATATCGACGACTTTCAAAAGATACGGTATAACCTCCGTTGTGCACTCCGTGCTTCCGACAACCGGCTGTATTTCGGTGGAACAAACGGGTTCATTGCTTTTAACCCGAAAGAAATAACCGATAATGCGGAAAAACCGGAAATAATAATTACCGGCTTTCAGATTTTTAATAAAGAAGTCCTTCCGGAAGTGGGCTCTACCTTATTAAGCAAGGCAATCACGCAAACAGAAGCCATCACGTTGGAATATAACCAGTCTTCGTTCAGCTTTGATTTTGTGGCTTTAAGTTATTTATCGCCCACGCATAATCAGTATGCTTATAAACTGGAAGGATTCGATACGGACTGGAACTACATTGACAATAACAACAAAGCATATTACATGAATATCCCTCCCGGCGAATATGTTTTCCGGGTAAAAGGAAGTAATAACGATGGTATCTGGAGCGAGGAAGACGCGACGATCCGTATAAAAATAAAACCTCCTTTCTGGAAATCCCCCTGGATGATGGTATTGTATGTGCTGATTGTATTACTGACCTGTTATTACCTGGTAAAAAGATATAACAAACGAATCAATACGAAGAATCAGGAAAAACTCTACAAATACCAGATAGAAAAAGAGAAGGAGAATTACGAGTCCAAAATAAACTTCTTTACCAATATTGCGCATGAAATCCGGACTCCCCTTTCCCTGATTGTGGCTCCTCTGGAAAACATTCTCATTTCCGGTGACGGAAACAACAAAACAAGAAACAACCTGCAGATTATTAAACACAATTCCAACCGTTTGCTGGAGCTGGTGAACCAATTGCTTGATTTCCGGAAAATCGAAGATGATATGTTTCACTTCAATTTCCGCCAGCAGGATATCATCCATATTGTCCAGGATGTATATAATCAGTATTGCCAGCAGGCAAACGAAATAAATATGGTTCTGAATGTTTCCCGGGAACCTATTTTATGCATTATTGATTCGGAAGCCATTTATAAAATCGTAAGCAACTTGGTTTCCAATGCAGCCAAATACGCTAAAAAGGAAATTGAAATAAATGTTTCCACCCGGGAGGAAAGCCTTCTTATTTCTGTAAAAGATGATGGCATCGGGTTGGATAAGATGTATCAGGAGAAAATCTTCGAACCATTCTTTCAGGTACAAGACAATGGCAACTACCTGAGAACAGGTTCCGGACTAGGCCTTTCCCTATCCCAGTCATTAGCCGTCAAGCACGGAGGAAAAATATCCGTAGAATCGACCTATGGTTCAGGGGCTGTTTTTACATTAACCATCCCTCTGGTCATACATCCTTCGCAGGAAACAGTAACCCAGGATCTCAGAACGGAAGAAAAAGAAGAAATTCCGTCCTACCTCCCCGTATCCGATTCAGGATTAAAAGTTCTTATTGTCGAAGATAATAATGAACTAAGGCTTTTTATCGTAGATTGCCTGAAGGAGACCTATGCCATTTGTGAAGCGGGAAATGGAAAAGAAGCCCTGGAAATAATCGAACGGGAAAACATCGATGTCATCGTTTCGGACATTATTATGCCGGAAATGGACGGACTGGAACTGGCAAAGCAGATAAAAACAAACCCTGCCTATTCCCATATTCCTTTGATTCTCCTTTCTGCAAAAACCGATACACCGACTAAAATAGAAGGATTGAACAAAGGGGCGGATGTTTATCTGGAGAAACCGTTTTCCATCGAACAGTTAAAAGCTCAGATAAACAGCATTATTGAAAACAGGAATCACATCCGGAACAACTTTATCCAGTCTCCTTTGCAATACTTCAAACAAAATACGGAAAATACAGAGAATGCCGAATTTGTGGAAAAGCTCAACAGCATTATCCTGGAAAACATGTCGGATGAGAAATTCTCCATCGATAACCTTTCGGAACAGTTTCATATAAGCCGTTCCAACTTCCACAAGAAACTCAAGAACATTACCGGTATGACCCCTAATGATTATATTAAATTAATACGGTTGAACAAAAGTGCCCAGATGCTTTCCACAGGAAGATATAAGATCAACGAAGTCTGTTACCTGGTAGGATTCAATACCCCATCTTATTTTTCCAAATGCTTTTATGAACAATTCGGCAAATTGCCTAAAGATTTTATACAACAGGAATAAAAAACGATTAAAAATGAAAGAAAGGAGGAAGATGATATGAGAATAAGGAGTTTAAAAACCTGATAATCAAACAAACTTTATATATACCAATATGTATAACCTATTTTTTTACAGATTATGAATTCAGTAAACAATTACTCTAATACTTAAAAATCGTATGATACAAAAACCAGGAAATACTAAAAGAAAACTGGCTCTTATGCTCTTCCTGTTTACGGTTTGCCATGCATTATCTGCCCAGACAAGAACCGTAAGCGGAACAGTAACGGACAGTGAGGATTACCCTTTAATCGGGGTAAGTGTTGCCGTAAAAGGCACTACGCAAGGAAGCATTACGGATATAGACGGAAGATATACCTTGCCGAATGTAAATAACAATGATATTCTTTTATTTACGTATGTAGGGTATGAAGCCAAAGAAGTTGCGGTGGGAAATCAATCCGAGATAAACGTTATCATGTCCGAATCCTCCATCGATTTAGGACAGGAAGTGGTGGTAATAGGATACGGCACCCAGAAAAAGGTAAATCTTACCGGAGCGGTTTCTTCCGTAAAGGTAGATGAATCCATTTCCGGACGTTCCATTGCCAACGTGTCAACCGCTCTGCAGGGACTGGTACCCGGACTTGCAGTTACGCAAAAATCAGGGATGGCAGGGAATAATTCTTCCGAATTAATTATCCGGGGAATCGGTACGATTAATGATGCCAATCCCCTGATTGTAGTAGATGATATGCCGGATGTAGATATCAACAGGCTAAACCTGGATGATATTGAAAGCATCTCGGTACTAAAGGATGCCACTGCCGCTTCCGTATACGGCTCCCGTGCTGCAAACGGAGTGATCCTGATAAAAACGAAATCGGGAAAAGGGCTGAATAAAACAAACATTACCTTTTCGGGTTCCTATGGGTGGGAAAAGCCTATCCGTTCGTATAATTTCCTGACAGATTATGCGCAGGCACTGGAAATACACCGTGCGGCACAGGCTGCCACCAATATGGCAGAGTCTGCACAGCAATACCAGAAAGGAACTATTGACCAGTGGATGGCATTGGGAATGATAGACGAAAAACGGTATCCGAATACGGACTGGTGGGATATCATCATGCGTACAGGTTCCATACAGAATTACAACGTATCCGCTACCGGTGGAAACGAAGTATCGAACTTTTACGCATCGATAGGCTACCTGAAACAGGAAGGATTACAGATCAATAATGATTATGACCGGTATAATGCTAGGTTTAACTTTGATTACAAATTATTCAAAAACCTCACTACCGGGATGCGGATGGACGGAAACTGGAGTAATTTCCAGTATGCCCTGGCCAATGGATTTACATCTACCGGTGAAAACTACAACATGGACATGCAATCTGCTATCGCAGGGGTATATCCGTATGATCCGGAACTGGGAGTATACGGAGGAGTAATGGCAGCCGGGGAAAACTCTACGGCTTTTAACCCGTTGGAATATTTCACGAACCACCTGAAAAAACAGGACCGTCAGGAACTAAACGGTTCTTTTTACCTGGAATGGGAACCATTGAAAGGCCTTACGGCACGGGTAGATTATAATTTACGGTACTACAACCAATTTGAGAAACAGGCAGACATGCCTAACCAGGCATATAATTTCCAGACCGATGATTTTATTCCGGATAAATGGTATGTAAGTGAAAATGCCGGAGTGACCGATAAATCATGGACCGGATATAAGACCCTGATGAATGCCCGGTTGAATTACAATACCAATATCACAAAAGATCATAATCTGGGATTGCTTTTTGTATACAGTGAAGAATACTGGTACGACCGCTATTTGTCCGGTACCCGTGAAAACCGGGTACATCCCAACCTAAGTGAACTGGATGCGGCATTAACGGAAACCGTATACAATTCCGGGAATTCCTCTACGGAAGGATTGCGTTCCTATATCGGACGTATCAATTATGCAGCTTTTGACAAGTACCTGCTGGAGCTGAACTTCCGGGTGGACGGTTCTTCCAAGTTCCAACCCGGACATCAGTACGGTTTCTTTCCTTCCGCCTCCCTGGGATGGAGATTCAGCGAAGAAAACTTTATTCAGCCGTATATAGAGAACTTTATGACAAACGGAAAGCTCAGGTTTTCGTACGGTTCCCTGGGAAATAACTTCGGGATAGGCAGAACAGAGCAACAGGAAGTGCTGAAAACAAACAACTATATCCTGGACGGAGGCATTGTAAATGGATTTGTATACCGAAAGATGTTAAATCCCGATTTAACCTGGGAAAAAACAACTATATTCAATGCCGGACTGGACGTAGCCTTTTTCCATAACCGGCTAAGCGCCGAACTGGACTATTACGATCGTCTGACCACCGGGATGATTCAGCAGTCGCAAATGTCTATCCATTTAACCGGAGCCTACGAAGCCCCGAGGGCCAATATAGGAAACCTACGCAACCGGGGACTGGAAGGAAATTTTACCTGGAGGGATAAAATCAGTGATTTCAATTATTCCGTTAACTTTAACATCTCGTACAATGCTTCCAGGCTCGAGAAATAGAGCGAATACCTGGGTGCCGGATATGAATACGCCGGTAAATTAGTAGCAATAAATATGCCATATGACTACGGGTATACCTACAAAGATGTGGGAATTGCACAAAGTTATGCTCAAATATACGCAAATACCTTACAATGGCTCCGGCCGGGAGATTTAATCCGTGTAGACGTAAACGGGGATGGTATTGTAGACGGCAGCGATAGGGTTGCCAGCACAGGATATCAGCGTAGCTCCCCTACCACGAATTTCGGATTGAATATACAAATGGCATGGAAAGGATTCGATGTTTCTATGTTATTTCAGGGAACCGCAGGACGGAAAGATTACTGGATAACCAATTTTAATACTCTGAATATCCCCATATCACGGTATGCCTCGACGGTGGAACATGTGAATAATCCATGGACCTATAACAACCGGAATGCCCTTTGGCCTCGTCTGGACCTGTCAAGCAGCAACCAGGCAGGCTCGGAATTCTGGCTGGATAACTTGTCGTATATCCGGATGAAAAACTTAATGGTAGGATATACCTTACCAAAACAATGGACAACCAGATTTTTTGTGGATAACCTGCGGATATATTACAGTACCGAAAACCTGTTTACCCTTACGAAATTCCGCGGGCTTGACCCGGAAAAAACAGACCGGGGCGATATGTACCCACTGGTAAACTCCCATTCTTTCGGAATAACAATCGGATTTTAAAAATCAAAAAGAACGTATGAAAAAGAATAATTTTAAAATACTATTTTTCCTGGCAGGCATTTTGCTGATGCTAAGCTCCTGCCGTGATGATTTATTAAATCAGCCGTCACGTACGGAATTAACCTCCGAGTTATTCTGGGAAACGGCGGATGATGCCGAATATGCATTGAATGGTGCGGTGGCGGATATCCGGTATTTATTCAGCCGGGACTATTACCTGGACGCAAAAGGAGAATTTGTAAATGTTTCCGGGTGTAATTTACAGGGATCATCGGGCAATACAAGCAATCCGTTTAAGGCCGGAGGGGCGTATGACGGATTCTTTGAACTGAACCCTGCCGGGTACGGATATTCGTTTACCAATATGTACCGGTTTTGCTATGGAGGAGTAAACCGGTGTAATTATGTAATCGATGGGATTGAGAGAATGCTGGAAAACGAGACGAAAGCGGAAACGGTAAAACGCCTGGAAGAATTTATTGCCGAAGCTAAATTGTTCAGGGCATTGATATATCTCCGTCTTATTTCCATGTGGGGAGATGTACCTTACATCGACCAGCGGATCTACTACAAAGAAGAAGTGGAATCTATTTCCCGTACACCCATTGAAGAAATAAAAGACCACATGCTGGAAGACCTTACCTATGCAGCGGAAAAACTTCCGGACCAGGCTGCCCGTGTGGGACGTATGGCAAAACCGGCAGCGCTGGCTCTCCGGGGTAAGGTACAACTTTACTGGGCAAGCTGGAATAAATTCGGATGGCCTGAACTGGACACCTTTACTCCCAGCGAACAAAAAGCCATGGAAGCCTACAAAGCAGCTGCGGCAGACTTTAAAAAGGTGATCGACGACTTTGGCCTGACCTTATACAGGAACGGGGAACCGGGTACATACACGGGGCTGGGCAATGCAGAGGAATTACCGAATTATTATTACCTGTTTACCCCTGTGGCAAACGGAGATCCGGAAATTATCATGGCATTTACCCATGGTACCACAGGAAGTGAACAAAGTGAAGAACTGATGCGGGACCTTGCCGGCCGTAGTATCGAATACTCGCAGTGTTGGGTAAATCCGCGTTTTGCCCTTGCAGACAGGTATCAGTCTGTTACGACCGGTGATTTTTGCGATAAGCTTATTCCCATGTCACCCAATACGCAGGGAGCACGCACTGCTCCGAATTCCGCCATCAATCCGGATAGCTATGCCAACCGCGACTACCGTATGAAAGCCACCTTTATGTGGGATTATGAAATGTGTATGGGACTCTATGCAAGGAAAGAAACCGGATGGATTCCGTTTATATACAAAACTGAAAATGAACCGGTGGAAATAGATGGTGTAACCTATACAACATACAACACGGAAAATACCTGTAAAACGGGATATGTGTTCCGTAAATTCGTACGGAATTATCCCGGGCAGGAACGTTCCGAAGGAGATTATAACTGGCCTGTTATCCGGCTGGCTGATGTATATCTGATGTTTGCGGAAGCAGTTCATTTCGGGGGAATAGCAGAAGAAAAAGCGTATGCCATTGAATTGGTAAACCGGGTGAGGCATCGCGGAAATTTACCTCCTTTAACGGCCGACAAGACAAGCGATGCAGCCGGCTTCAGCGGGAATTCCGAGAACCTGAAATATTCCCCTTTCTTTCTGGCTATTGAACAGGAACGGATTGTAGAGTTAGTGGCAGAAGGACACCGTCCATACGACCTCAGACGCTGGAGAAGAATAGGAGATGCATTTGCTCCTCCTTTCGACCCGGACGGATATGTGGTAAGGGATACCTGGGGAAATGCCACAAGCGGGTACAGCCACAACGGAGTGTTCTTCCAGAACCAGCCCAACCTGGCTTACGAAAGGTGTTATATCTATTCTATTCCTCAAGGCGAACGGGATAAAAATCCGAATTTAACACAAAATAAACCATTCTTATAATCTAAAAGATATGAAAGCATTTTCAAAATTCATCTTACTATTTTTATTGTTTCCGCTGATGTACACCAGCTGTCTTTTCAGTGACGACCCGATTGATGAAGACGGATTATTAATAACCGGCAGGACGGATTGCTATGTAAGCCGGTTCGAACTGTTAGGAACGGATTATGTTACTGTACATGCAAGAGATGAAGTAATCACCATGGATAACGGAATCGATACCATAGCCTGTACGATACACGTAGAAGTAAAATACGGAACGGACCTGAAAAATGTGTATCCCCGTTTCCATCTGTCTACAGACTCCAAATTAGATCCGAAAGTTCCTGGCTTTATGGATTTCTCGGATATTGACAATCCGAAACAGTTTACAGTGATTTCAGGAAACCGGAAGATCCGGAAGCCATATACCATATATATAACACAACAAGAATTTCAACCCTAAAAAACGGTATAGATGAAACATATTAAATATATATCCGGATGTATAGCGGCAGTATGCCTCATTTTCTCTTTTACATCCTGTGACAACGATTCGGAAGATCCTACTTCCCTACAGAATAAGTGCATTTACAGAACAATAGGCCCTCATGTCTGGGGGCTTGAGATCGAATTTGCCTATGCGATGGCCATTCCTCCGGAAATGGGACATATCGTATCGGCACAGGTAGAAGCCTCCATTGCCGGCTCTCCGGAAACCTGGATGGAACACCATTCGTATCATACGAATTCCGAAGGACTGGACACCGGCATTGAAGTAGGTCTTCCTTCCGTGAATGACGGGAAGGTAACCATGGTAGAATTTACTAAAGACACCTGTGCGGCAACACTCCGGTATTATTATAATATACCCGAAGAAGCCAAAGGTCAGAATGTTACTTTCACTTTCTCGGCCAGAGCCAGCAACGGAGAAACTGTCTCCTGTATAATGGGACCTTACAAAATTGCCGAAATGGATATGAAACTGGATATAGAGGTAAGTTCAGCAAAATGCTATCTTTCAATTGAGGATATGGAAGTTTATACAGCAGAAGAAGCTGCTGCCGTGCCGGAAAAAATAGACCTAGTATATTTGTACCGGAACTATTCCGAATACGATATCGACTTTAACCACGCGTTTGTAGCACCGGCCGCCGATGCCGATAAATATCTGCCCGGCGTAACATTGCCCGAAGGAGTAAACCGGGATACCAGAATCCGTGATGTCGGCATCCTGGATGCCCATCTGGCCCATCTGCACCTCAATGACCCGCCGGAAACACAACCGGCGCTCTTTATCGATGATATTGACCTCCGGGAGATGGATATGGAAAATATGCCCAACTGGGCACTCGATATCATCAAAAATGATGGCATGTGGATAGAAACCCAGGACGGTAAATACCGGGCCTATATATTTGCCAACGACATGAGAAGAGGACGTGCCGGAGGTACCCTTAGCATGAAACGGCTAAAGATGTATTGATTGGGAGAGGGGTAAATTAGGATAGCTTTCAAAATATTACTGCTTTCTAATAAACCCCACCCCTTTCCTAAAGGGAAAGGGACTCCCCTCGTACGTTTGCATGAGAATCATTCTTTGTCTAAAAT
>JAJQEC010000149.1:0-4851 GCA_021201815.1 Candidatus Azobacteroides sp.
ATAATAACACATTATAAGAACTTTCTATAAATAAATTATATAATTTTTACCAATGTAAAGAGGGGATAAAGGTAAGAATTTTTATTCACATCATTTAAAAGAAAAGAAGAGATGCTTTTGTCTTGGGAATGTCTTCCCGGAAAGAAAAGAGGACTTAAATCTCTCTTTATAAACGCTTAAAAATATCCGATAAAATAAAAGCTGTATAATTCTTTAATAAAGAATTATACAGCTTAACAATTATAAACATTATATTCTCTTATGCCGGATGGATTGCTTCTGTCGGGCAAACATCAGCACATGTACCACAGTCGGTACATACATCAGGATCAATTGAATAGATATCGCCTTCAGAAATAGCTTCTACCGGGCATTCATCGATGCATGATCCGCAAGCAATACAGTTCTCATTAATAACGTAAGCCATTGTAATTTAATTTTAGAATGAGTTTAAAAATAATTGAATTCACGAATTAACGTACATGCAAAATTATGCTAATCTTTACGGGAAAAAAATTATTTGCGATAAAAAAACATAATTTAGATAATTTCTAAATAATACAAACAGCTTTTTTCCCCAATAATAAAAATGATTACTTTTGCCCCTATACAATAAGATAAACAGCGATTCGTTAATATATCAACAAATGATATTATTTTGAAAAAAACATTCTCCATATTCCTTTTCATCCTTTGCGGCAATGGTTTTCTTTTTTCCCAGACGAAGAAAGTAGAAACAAATCCTTTTGTAGACCAGCGGCTTTTCCATCTGGGTTTTATGGTGGGTATGAACGCTCAGGATTTGAATATTACCCATGCAGCCTATACGTCAGAAAACGGCGAAACATGGTTTACCGAAATTCCTGACTATTCTCCCGGATTTTCCGTTGGAATAATAGGAGAAATGTATCTTCATAGAAATTTCAGTCTACGTACTGTTCCCTCTTTGCATTTCGGTGAAAAGCAAATGGTCTTTAGAGAAAGTAACACCGGGGCTGAGGAAAAATTTGCCATAAAGTCCAATTACTTTACTATTCCGGTGGATCTGAAAATCAGTGCAAACCGCCTTAACAATTATCGTCCTTATCTGTTGACAGGAGTAGGCGTTGCTCTTGACCTTACGAAGAAGAATCAGTTACCGGTGCAGTTAAACCCGACGGATTTCTTTTTCGAAATCGGTGTAGGATGTGATTTTTATTTTCCTTTTTTTAAATTAATACCGGAAATAAAGTTCTGCATCGGATTTTCGGATGTCTTCAATCACGAACCGTTGCTTAATGATACCAGTTTATACCGATTTACCAATTCCGTAGCAAAAGCAACGTCCCAGATGATTGTCGTCTCTTTTAACTTTGAATAAAAATAAAAAAGCCGGTTTTCTTAAAGATTGAAAACCGGCTTCACTCATATCGGAGTATTTATTTTAAATAATAAGCATCTTCTGATACAAAAGATAATTCATCCGGTTGATTATGATTTATGTTTATTTCTCTATCATTTGCCTGCAATATTTCTACTCCCCCACTTATTTCTTTCTGAAGGATAAATATTCCACAGCCTGCCAGGTAACCAACCAGAGCGAGTAAAGATATTTTTTTCAGGTACCATACAAAATCTATTTTCTCCATCCCCATTACGGCTACTCCGGCAGCAGAACCGATAATAAGAATACTACCTCCCGTTCCGGCTGCATACGCAAGGAATTCCCAGAAATAATAATCCATCGGAAAACTATACATACCCATTGCTCCTGCGACCAATGGTACATTGTCTACCACTGAGGAAAGAATTCCGATAATTCCTGTGATAAGATAATATTTTCCGGGTTCTTCCAAAGGAATAGTATCCAGAGAAGAAGAAAGCAATGCCAGTTGTCCGCAGGTTTGTAAAGCAGCCACAGCCATCAGAATTCCAAAGAAGAAAAGAATACTGGGAATATCAATCCGAGTAAGGATTGCTGTAACCGACATCTGTCCATGCTCCAGTTTCGGGGATGAACGGTTGATAATTTCGGTCACGATCCACAATATACCCAATCCCCCTAACATTCCAAGATAAGGCGGTAGATGGGTGATGGTTTTAAATACCGGTACACATAATAAAATAAGGATTCCCATGAAGAAAATCACATTTCTTTTCCAAATATCTAATTGCAGTTGAGGTCTGTTCGGATCTTTTTCCGGACGAGCTACATTTCCTTTCATGGTGAAAGTCAGAATAATCAAAGGGACAAGCATAGAAACCAAACTTGCCACAAAAGTAGTTCGAATGATATTTACGGCACTGATTTTTCCGGCAATCCAAAGCATAATGGTGGTCACATCTCCGATTGGAGACCAGGCGCCACCGGCATTTGCCGCAATAATCACCATACCGGCAAAAAACCACCGGTCTTTTTGTTCCGCGATCAGTTTACGCAAGAGAGCAATCATTACAATAGAGGTCGTAAGATTATCTAAGACGGCTGACATAAAAAAAGTAAGGATACAAATGATCCATAGCAGGGTAGATTTCTTAGTCGTTTTTATTCTTCCTGTAATAATTCCGAAACCGCCATGTGCATCCACAATTTCTACAATAGTCATTGCCCCTATCAGGAAAAACAAAATCTCAGAAGTTTCTCCAAGATGTTCCAGAAGCGGGACATGAGTGATCCAATCCAGATAACCGGCATCCGGATGGGAAGCTAAGTAATTCTGAAAATCCACAAAAGATGGCATCAGTTCCGGCGCAGTAACGGCATACATTGTCCACATCACTGTTCCGAGTAATAATGCTGTCGCTGTCTTATTTATCTTCAGGGGATGCTCGAGGGCAATCATTATATACCCTAAGATAAATACAATAATCATTGCGTAAAACATAAATTATACTTTAGGTATTAGTTAATAAAATTAAAAAACGCGCAAATGTAGGCAAAAAAGCACCTGTAAAAGAGTGGTATAATAGATTTAACAAAATTTAATTTCCTAATTCTTTTAAACCTCCATGCTTTTGCCTGTTCATGAAATAAAATGTAACTTTGCAGGCTGAAATTCATTAAAAAAATAACGCGTCATGATCAGACATATTGTAATGTTCAAATTAAAGCCATTCGAAAAAGATTCGGATAAAAAGGAACTTATGAAGAAGATCAAATCTTCTCTTGAAAACCTGAAAAACAAGATCAGTGTTATAAAGGAGATAGAGGTGCAATTTAACGTGAATCCGGAAGAAGAATATGATATTATTTTAGATACCACTTTCGAAAGTATGGAGGATTTAAAAACATATGCTACCCATCCGGAACATGTAAAAGCATCCCAATTAATTGTTGAAAACAGAGAAAAAAGAGCTTGTGTGGATTATGAGTTTTAATATATAACCTCTTTTATCCTTTACCTGCTTTTTGATTACATGAAAATATTTTATGTCAGAAGATACACTATTAAGTAGATTAGACGGTATTGTAAGCCGTTTTGAAGAAGTAAATACGCTGATTACAGACCCTGCAGTGATTGCAGATATGAAGCGTTTTGTCAAGCTCAATAAAGAATACCGGGATTTGGAAAAACTGGTAAAAGCACGTGCGGAATATAAGGCTCTTCTTGATGGGATTACAGAAGCCAGGTCACTTCTTGATACTGAAAATGACCCGGAAATAAGGGAAATGGCAAAAGAAGAACTGGAAACTTGTACAGAGAAGCTTCCTCATAAAGAAGAAGAAATCAAGTTATTATTAATCCCGGCTGATCCGGAAGACAGTAAAAATGCCATTATGGAAATCCGGGGAGGTACCGGCGGGGATGAAGCGGCCATATTTGCAGGGAATCTGTACAGGATGTACACAAAATACTGCGAAACAAAAGGCTGGAAAACGGAAGTAACAGATTTCAGTGAAGGAACTTCCGGCGGATTTAAGGAAATTGTATTTACCGTAAGCGGAGAAAATGTGTATGGCACATTAAAATATGAATCCGGTGTACACCGTGTGCAACGTGTTCCTCAAACCGAAACACAGGGACGAGTACACACTTCTGCTGCTACCGTTGCTGTGCTTCCCGAAGCCGATGAATTCGATATCGAACTGAAAGAGTCGGATGTCAGGGTAGATACCTTTTGTTCGTCAGGGGCCGGTGGGCAATCTGTAAATACCACTTATTCCGCTATTCGCCTGGTCCATATTCCGACAGGAATAACTGTTCAGTGCCAGGATGAAAAGTCGCAGCATAAAAATAAGGCAAAAGCAATGAATGAATTACGATCCCGTATCTATGCCATCGAACATCAGAAATACCTGGATGAAATCTCGTCCAAAAGAAAAACGATGGTATCGACCGGTGACCGTTCTGCTAAAATACGGACATATAATTATCCGCAGGGACGTATCACCGACCACCGCATTAATTTAACCCTTTATAACCTTGCTGCCGTGCTGGACGGAGAAATACAGCCGATAATCGATCAATTAATTGTGGCTGAAAATGCGGAAAGATTAAAAGAAAATGAATTATAAAACAGCAATCGGCAAGTAAACAGAAATATTTATTTAAATATTCTATTAAAAGCAGACAAATACAAATTGTCTGCTTTTTTATTTTAAGACTTTCCTTTTTATGCAATTTTAATGCAATCGTTTGCACAAAAAAATCCGCTTTTTAAAACTTTATTTGTTCTTTCCTTCACCGATATCCTATATTTTTATGTAGAGCAATTTTAACTAATTAATTCTAAATTTAAAAGCATAAAGAAGTTAATATCTACTTTTATTGTTTCATTATTATCAGTTGGATATGTATTTTCCACATGGTGCGGCAATTCTTATATTGTAGTGGATGGGTTATGGTATACAGGAAGCAATAGCTATGTACA
>JAJQEC010000149.1:4951-9381 GCA_021201815.1 Candidatus Azobacteroides sp.
TCCGGGTCCGATGTAGATAATAACAACAATAATTATTTTACTGCAACTTTTGAATATGTATTTTCCACATGGTGCGGCGATTCTTATATTGTAGTGGATGGGTTATGGTATACAGGAAGCAATAGCTATGTACATAACGGAGGATATTTCGATGGGGCGGATTTAGGAACATTTACAAGTGAAAGTTTTACCTTAGGAGGAGAGTTACAGGTCTGGCCGGATACGAATACTCTTGCTCAGTTATATTATTGTTTCGATGATCCTCAGGAAGACGGAAATTTTGTAAGTATTTCTTTACCACGTACTGGCAGCGAAGGAAATAATAGCAAACATTATGGGGAAGGGACGGTTTCTTTGGCCGGTCTGGCAAATGGAAACCATACGATTTATATTTATTTTCAGTCCGGGTCCGATGTAGATAATAACAACAATAATTATTTTACTGCAACTTTTGAATTAGCGCTGCCGGAGCCGGAATTAACAACAGCCGGCAATTCCCACATCATTGTAAATATTAATAACAATGTAAGTACATATAACGGAAGTGCAACGGATGCGGCAGAGGATTTTGCTTCTGCCACCCTGATGGGACAAACGCTTTTATTAGGTGGGGATATTGAGACCGGACCTATTATGGAGAATGTCTCTGTAAAAATGTTTTACCGGATAAATGACGGAGCGGCTGAAGAAATTCTTTTATCCAAGACTTCTGATGATGCAGAGAAGGATATTACAGTATGGTCTGTTGAAACATTCCAAAATATTACAGCAGGATTGAATCTGAGTAATGGGCAGGAAATTTCCATAGAAATATGGTTTGAAGCAACGTATGGGAATATCACATTATATTGTCCTCAGGGAGCTAATGAAACCGGTGGATATAAAAATAACTTTACAGCCACTGTCAGCACTGGACTATCCCATGTAAACAGTGATAATGTCATTATTCATCCAGCTTCTGATGCTATCAACGTAACATTTGCCGGAACAGCAGAAATTGGTTTATATAGTGTGTATGGACAATTATTAGATAAAGTAATAGCGGAAAATAACTATCAAAGGTCTGTTCCGGAAGGAATATATCTACTTACTATAAATAATAACACATATAAAATTCTTGTAAAATAAGCTACCTTTAATTAGATACAGATTTAAGAGGGGAGATAGTTTATCTCCCTTTTTCATTGTCCTACAAGGATAAAAAGGTAGATATTATGGAATACTTTGTTATAAAGAAAGGCATGGAATTTTGTCTTTCGGGCTACAAATAAGCAAGTTGTAGAAAATATTTTGGTAATAGGTAACGATTTAGAAACGAGCGAACTTCGTTGATCTGTTTAACTCTTACATGAAATAAAGAGCGACTTAACTTGGTATAAAGTTACGAAATATCCCCTTTATTGCCAATGTATATCTGTAGATTTAGAAAAGTTATTTCAGTAAAAAGTGATTAGTTGAGAAAAAAGTATTATTTTTTCGGTGATATTCTAAATATGGATATTGTGTGGCCATATAAAGGTAAAACAACCTATGTTGTCACCCGGAATCCAATGGGTGCAAAAGAAGATATACACTTTATTACAGATAATATCGTTGAGACTATTTCAAAACTGCGGGAAGAAAAAAGAAAAGACATCTGGCTTATGAACGGGGGTGAAATCATCTCTATACTTTTAGTTCACAAGCAATTGACGAAATGATTATTACTATTATCCCGATTATATTAGGAAATGGTATTCCATTGTTTCCGGAAATCAAAAAAGAATCCGAATGGAGTTAATAAACTATAAGAGTTATAAAAACGGGATAATACAGGTAACCTATAAAATAAAATGAAAATAGAACCCATAATAGATAACAAACCAACTCTATTCCAAAAAACGAATAGCAATATCTGGACTGATCCTTATATTCAGAAGCAAATGTTGAAAGAACATTTGAATCCTGAATCGGATGGAGCAAGCCGGAAAAAAGAATCAATAATAAAGATTACAGAATTCATTCTTTATCATTCAAAACCCGAAAGCCGTCTGCTTGACCTCGGTTGTGGCCCCGGTTTATATACATCTGTTTTTCACGAGAAAGGCTATCACGTTACCGGTATAGACTTCAATCGTACATCTATTGAATATGCAAGAAGTCAACATAAAGACGTACAATATATCGAGGGAGATTATATCCACAACTATCCCGATGGCAAATATGATGTTGTTATTATGATATACTGTGATTTGGGCACTCATTCCGACAGTGATCGAGATAAATTATTGAGCAACATATACAATTCACTTGAAAAGGACGGGGTATTTATATTCGATGTTTTTACCGAAGAACTCATAAAAGATAAACAAGAGGATAAAAGTTGGGATTATGCTCCGCAAGGTGGATTTTGGAGCAAAGACGAATACTTGATATTAAACCAGACTTTCCATTATCCAACGAATAAGGCATTCTCTTATCAATATAACTTATTAACAAAAGGAGAAACGAAGCACTTTATCCTTTGGGACAGATATTATTCCGAAGAAGAAATCACTGCTGTTTTGCATAAGACAGGATTCCGCAAAGTAACAATACATAAAAATATACTGAATGGTAATAATTTTACATCCGGGAGTGAAATGTTTATTGTAGCTAAAAAATAAAAACTATCTGACGATTATTTTTGTAATCTGTCTAAAAACAAATTCATGATAATCAATAAAAGTGAAATTACAATAAAGCCCATCCAAGATGAGGATATACTGTTATTTAATAAATGGTTAAATAAAGAATATATCTATAAATGGTTGTGCCCGAACGGAGAAGAACAGAAAGAGGCTTGGTTAGACGAGGTAAATAATAGAAATGGCAAATATGATTTTATTAAACATTTCATTGTTTACCATAAAGAAAGTAAAATCGGATATTGCCTTTATGCCGATTGTTTTTTTCTGAAAGATTTAGAAGAAGAGGGGCAAGATTTTGTGGATTTATATGAAGATGTAACGGAAGAAAATCATACGTATGAAATCGGCTATCTGATTGGTGAAGAAGAATATCTGAATAAAGGTATCAGTAAAATAGTAATTCAGATAGTAGAGAAAAAAATCGTTGAAATGAATGGACAAGAAATCGCGGCAGACCCTTCCGAAGAGAATAAATTTTCTGTAAAGACTCTCTTGAGCAATGGTTTCAAAAAGAAAAAGGATGGAGATTACAGAAAAAGCATAATCCCACGATAAAAGAAAGCAAGACGAATAAAAAAATTGAGAAACATTGGTTTTACAGAGTTCCCAAGTTTCCCCAACTTGGGCATTCCTTTTTATTAAGGTTTTTACTTTATCTCATTAAAGACTTCCTACAATTTACTTATCTATTTTTTGTTCTTGCATATCAATTGTCATTTTTAGAACAAGAAAAATCTTACCCAAGTTGGGTGAACTCGAGAAATTCCATCCTTTTTACTTCCGAATTTTGCAGCTAAGGGCTTTCGCGTGGATTCCACAACGAAGGAGTAAGAAAAAATTTACAACTTAACTGTGCCATAGACTGTCTAACAGTGATACATCCCATGATCGGGGTCTTGCCCGACTTGTCCGGAGAACTCTTTTGAGGTAGAGTAATACCTTGAATTTTTCATCTTTCATATACTTATATTTTTGTGGGTAAAGTTACCCGTTTATAAGTGCTATTCATTAAGAAAAATGTTGTATACCAACACAAAAATCTTTCGGTTGAGATTCTTCGGTCTGCCTGCAGTTACCTATTGGAATTTGGTAACTGAAATACTGTGTAAATCTGCTTAGGTTTGAATATTTCAGATTACCGCAAATTTTCACAAATCAACTCATTTCAAACGTGTTATCTTTTTTACTTCTTACATCTTCTTACCCTTGCTTTTCTATGTCTTCTTCACCTGGCAAGGTATTTATTTTTCATATTACCAATAAGTCTGTTTTCATTTTTTAATTGCAATCGATTGCATAAAAAAACATTCATTTTTAAGTCATTAAAGAAATGCCCGTATCATTTTTTCTTTATTTTTACATCAGATTGAAGTTGAAATGAATATGTTTATTATGGGTTATATTTAATTTCAGTAATAAAAAATACTTAGTGTATCTACGTTGTACTACATTAAGGTTGTTTTTCATCTAAATTAATTTTAAGGGTAGAAAAGGAGGGCCGGGTTATCCCTCCTTTTTGTATTATTAACTTTTAACCCAAGCCAATCAGTGAAACGCCTTGTAATAGCGATTATAAGGCGTTTTGTCTTTTATTTTCTCTTTTTTTATGGGATTAATGGAATACAGATTCTCACTACTTTCAAATGGAAATATAAGCCTTTTAGAAACTTCCGGAGAAATATAACCTGCTTTTTTATTTTTTTATCTAAAAGAGAAAAGCATTTTTAATGTAAGAATTCTAACTTTTTATATATATAACAG
>JAJQEC010000149.1:9391-43661 GCA_021201815.1 Candidatus Azobacteroides sp.
TAACAGAATATGATAACTTTCTTTCTTCTTTAGTTACCTGGTAATATTCCTTAAAACTTTTATAAAAAAAATCGTATCTTTGACTCATTATATTAAATTTGCATATAGAAAACTATGCAAACAGGATTAAGATTTTTTTTATTAATAGCAGCCATTCTATTAACCATATTATGTGCAAATAATATCTTTCGGACCGTTAACTTTGATAAACAAAGGGCTGACAGAGAAAGAATCGTTTCTCAGCGGTTGGAATGCCTGCGGCAGGCACAGGTTCTTTTTTTTGAAAAAAACGGGTATTATACGAATGAGCTGGATACCCTGATCGATATTATTAATAATAACATTCGCTTATGTGAAGATGACTCGGTAAAATATATTCCTTTTACCAATGGAAAAACATTTGAACTGGAAACAGGAATAAAAATGGGAAATACAGGAGACGAAGAAATGGCATGTGAAATCAAAGCTCTTTTTATTGATTATCTGTCAGGAACCAATAAAGATGAACTCCGGAAGATGCAGCTTAATGCTTTACAAACCGGACAATATCCCGGTATAAAAGTAACATCGGATAACAGGTGATTATTGAATTTGTGGCGATAATTTATATATATTCTAAATGGAATCTAAGATAGACCTTAACGATCCGGGAAAATACCGGTTACTCATCCGGCTTCAAAGTCCGGAGGAAGCTTCTTTTTATATATATTCAGCAGATTCTCCTGAAATCGGGAAATATATTTCCCTTCCATTACCGAAAACTTCTCTCTTTACGGAGAACCTGAAAGATGCGGTGTTTATGCATGAAGAGTTGTCGTTGCCTTATCAGCAAACAGATATTCTGGTTGTAAACGGCTTCTATACTTTTGTTCCGGAAGAAGTGTATGCGGAAAACATAAATAATAAAGACTTCTTCCTGCATTTTAACTTTGAAGAAGATACAAAAAATAAAAAAGTATTAACTAATAAAATCAATATTTGTAAAATAGAGAATCTTTTCGGAGTCCGGAAAGAAGAATATGAGTTTTTACAACGTACTTTTCCTGATGCGCGGTATATTCATCATATTACTCCTTTACTACAATTCTTTCTGAAATTAAGAATAATCGGAGAGCATGGAAGAGTATATGTAAATCTGAATAATAATGATATCAGTGTCTTCTGTTTCAGAAGTAACCGGATCGAAGCAGTAAATAGTTATGCTTGTAATAATATAAATGATGCAGCGTATTTTATTCTTACGCTATGGGACAAATTAAAATTCGATCAGTTATCCGATGGATTACATATTGCCGGCATTCCGGAAAAGAAAGCAGAATTAATACCCGTTCTTTCCCGTTTTATCGAAAATGTAACCCCAATCAGTAATCCGTTAGGTGGCGAAAACCATCTGACACTGCCATTTGATCTTCAGGCATTGTTACTTAATCCTGTCCCTGTTACTAAAGAATCATGAGAATTATAAGCGGCATCTATGGGAAACGAAGGTTTTCCGTTCCGAAAAACTTCAGAGCTCGTCCAACGACTGACTTTGCAAAAGAAAATATCTTTAATGTGCTGGAAAACCAGGTAGATTGGGAAGAAACGGAGGCACTGGATTTGTTTGCCGGAACAGGAAGTATCGGCCTGGAATTTGTTTCCAGAGGTTGCCTCAGGGTTATTTGCATAGAAAAAAGCCCGGTTCACTATGCTTTTATTAAAAAGGTAGCTGATGAACTGAAAACAGAAAACTTTTACCCTGTAAAAGGGGATGTTTTTACTTACCTGAATAATACCTCTAGCCGTTTTGACCTAATTTTTGCTGACCCTCCTTATGATCTTCAGGAATTAACAGAGCTACCCGGACTAATTTTTTCAAAAGGACTTCTAAAGGAAAATGGCATCTTTATTCTGGAACATCCCGGGAAATATTCGTTTAAAGATCATCCGGCTTACAAAGAACAAAGGGTATATGGAAGTGTAAATTTTACAATTTTCGAAAACAAGGAATAATAAGAATTATACCGATCAGTAACTTTCCTTTTCCAATGGCAACAAAAAATCCATTGCATACCATCTCTTTTTCCCTACGCTTACTTTCCCATTGATTTTCCGTTCCGGTCACAGAATGTAAAGGAATACTTGTTCTGACTACTAATTATATTTTTAACTGGCATATAAATAAAAAAACTCTTTCTTTGCGGAAGTGAGTAATAAAAATAATAGCTATTTTTAATTTACTAAGGTTCCACAGAGAAAGAGCCTTTATGCTATTCTTAAATGACTACATATTAAGAATAATATTTTGCCAGGTCAATTTATACCTGTCTTCTATTAAAACTCCGCGTTACCCGGAGTACGTGGGAATGGGATTACGTCCCTGATATTACCCATACCGGTAACGAATAATAAGAGTCTTTCAAATCCTAGTCCGAATCCTGCATGAGGGGCAGAACCAAAACGACGGGTATCAAGATACCACCACATATCTTTATCCGGAATATTCATTTCCTGAATGCGGTTTACCAGTTTATTAAAATCTTCCTCCCTTTGGGAACCACCGATGATTTCTCCTATTTTCGGAAAAAGAACGTCCATGGCACGAACTGTTTTTCCATCTTCATTCTGCTTCATGTAGAATGCTTTGATATCTTTCGGATAATCTGTAAGGATAACCGGTTTCTTGAAATGTTTTTCTACCAGATAACGCTCATGTTCCGATTGCAGGTCTGCTCCCCAATATACGGGAAATTCGAATTTCTGTCCGGATTCTTCCAGAATTTTAACTCCTTCGGTATAAGTAAGACGGATAAAATCCGAATTCAATACCGATTGCAGTCTTTCTATCAAATCCTTATCGAACATGTCATTCAGGAACTGCAGATCATCTATGCAATTTTCCAGTGCATACCGAATCAGGTACTTCAGGAAATCTTCCGCCAGATCCATATTATCTGTAATATCAAAAAAGGCAATTTCCGGTTCGATCATCCAGAATTCAGCCAGGTGTCTGGGTGTATTTGAATTTTCAGCACGGAAAGTAGGACCAAAAGTGTAAATCGCTCCCAATGCCATGGCGCCCAGTTCTCCTTCTAACTGTCCGGAAACAGTAAGGCTGGCCATCTTTCCGAAAAAGTCCTGTCCGTAATCAATCACTCCGTCTTCTGTTTTCGGCGGATTATCCAGAGGAAGTGTGGTTACCTGAAACATCGCTCCTGCTCCTTCGCAATCCGAAGCAGTAATAATAGGAGTGTGTAAATAATAATATCCTTTGTCATTAAAATATTTGTGAATAGCATATGCCATATTATGACGAATACGAAGTACTGCTCCGAAAGTATTGGTTCTCGGGCGTAAATGTGCTATCTCACGAAGAAATTCCATAGAATGTCCTTTCTTCTGTAAAGGATATGTATTAGGATCCGCTGTCCCGTATATCTCGATTTCCTTTGCCTGTATTTCTACCGTTTGTCCTTTTCCCTGAGATTCCACCAGCGTGCCGTTTACATTTAAACATGCTCCGGTCGTAATCGGTTTAAGGAAATCTTCGGAAAATAGATTATTATCAACAACAATCTGGATATTATGGATAGTAGAACCATCATTTAACGCTATAAAGCTTACCTGCTTATTTCCTCTACGGGTACGCACCCATCCTTTTACGTTAATAACAGTGCCGAAGTCTTTCATTTTCAGCACGTCTGCAATTTTTGTTCTACGAATTTGTTCCATTGTTAATTTATATTATCAGAGAGTCAAATTTAAAGTGCAAAATTACTTCCAAAAACAAATATATCCAAACATTTTGTCAACATAACATTTAAAAATAAAGAAATAAGAAACCGGTTATGTGGCACCTGTTCCGGATTAGTTGTTTTTATGGATATAAAAAAATAAGAAGTAAAATTACCGGTCTCACCATTTATTTTACTTCTTATCCTATTCAGTTATTATTTTTTAGTTATTCAAAAGCCCCCATGCGAAGCATGTCTACTTCTTTTTGAGAAAGATATCTCCATTTCCCACGGGGAAGGTTCTTTTTAGTTAATCCGGCAAAATAGACGCGGTCCAGTTTCATTACCTTGTATCCCAGATGATCAAAAATACGGCGGACAATACGGTTCTTACCGATGTGTATTTCTATTCCGACTTCTTTTTTATCTTCTTCTTTTACATAACTAATTGCATCTGCATGTATTTCACCATCATCCAGTGTAATACCATCTGCTATTTGTTGCATATCGGCTCTGGTAAGAGGTTTATCCAGCACCACATGATAAATCTTTTTCTTAATAAACTTCGGATGTGTCAGTTTTGATGCCAATTCTCCGTCATTTGTCAATAAAAGAACTCCGGTAGTATTCCGGTCTAACCTGCCTACTGGATAAATACGTTCGTTACATGCATTTCTTACGATATCCATTACTGTTTTCCGTTCTTCCGGATCGCTGGATGTCGTTACACAGTTTTTAGGCTTGTTAAGTAAAACATACGCTTTCTTTTCCAGAGAAACCAGTTGGTCATGAAACATTATTTTGTCCGTACGTAATACTTTGTGACCTAATTCTGTTACCACCTCATCATTTACTTTTATCACACCGGCCTGGATATATTCATCTGCTTCCCGACGGGAACAAACTCCTGCATTTGCCAGAAACTTATTTAACCGGAGTGGTTGAGTCGGGTCTGTCAGAATATCTTTGTACTCCAGTTGTTTCTTCTGGCTGTACTTATCATTCTGATCGTATCTTCTGTTAGAATTACCCGGTCCTCTTCTATAAGAATTATTACCATATGAGGAACGATTATTATTTCCGTAAGGACGGTCACTATTTCTATAGGAAGGCCTGTTACTATTTCCGTAAGGACGGTTGCCAACTCCGGCACCTCCTAGGCTCACTCTTTCTCCGATACGGGGTCTTTTCTTTCTAGCCTGAGGTTCTCCCTGGTCATTACTGTTGTATGAGCGGTTATTATTGTACCCATCATTATTATTATAATCATTTCCGTAACGCTGGCGGTTATTAGGCCTTTGATTATAATCCCTGTTGTAATCCCGGTTATAATTGTTGTCCTGATTACCCCGGCTGTAAGGATGATCATCATAAGGAAGCGGATCGTAACTATTGTACGAACGATTTCCATTATACGAATCATAACGATTGTAGTTTCTTTCGTTATTGCCGTTGCTACGTCCGTAAGAAGAGCGATTACCTCCATTGTTATAACCTCCTCTGTTTGGACGGTTGTCTCCGCGATTGTAATTGTTTTCACGGTTTCCATTACTCTGGTAACCCCTGTTATAAGAATTACCTGATCGGTTTGCGTTTGAATATCCATCTTCGGACTTTCTACGCCTGTCATTGCGATCTTGATCCATTGTTTCTTTGTTTAAAAATAAAACCTAAGGCATTAAATAAATTCACTTAATATACTCTTTTTCAGAGAGTAATTTTTTAAAATGTAACAATAACTCAATAATAAAGTTCAGTTTAATTAAATAATAAAATATGTATTTTCAAGGATTAAATTCCTGTATAATTTCCAGGAGAAATAGCTTTTAATTCCTGTTTTACTTCCTCACTGACATTCAGTGTATCTATAAAATCACTGATAGAAGATGCTGTAATCGCTTCGTTGGTACGGGTTAATGCTTTTAATGCCTCATACGGCTTCGGATATCCTTCTCTGCGAAGAATTGTCTGGATACCTTCAGCGACAACACTCCAGTTATCTTCCAGATCTTTCTCAAGAGCCGGACGGTTAAGCAGTAATTTCCCTAATCCTTTCAACAGGCTATGTAGCGCAATAGCTGTATGAGCAAAAGGAACACCTACGTTTCTCAGTACGGTAGAATCGGTTAAATCTCTTTGCAAACGGGAAACAGGTAGTTTCGCAGATAAATGTTCGAAAACAGCATTGGCAATCCCCAGGTTTCCTTCCGCATTCTCAAAATCAATCGGATTTACTTTATGGGGCATTGCCGAAGAGCCTACTTCTCCCGCTTTGATTTTCTGCTTGAAATATTCCATGGAAACGTATTGCCAGAAATCCCGGCTCATATCTATTAAGATCGTATTGATACGCTTCATTCCATCAAATAACGCAGATAAATTATCATAATTGGAAATTTGCGTAGTCCATGGCTCACGGGATATTCCCAGTTTTTCTTCGACAAATTTATTTCCGAATTCCCGCCAGTCCAACGAAGGATAAGCTACATTATGGGCATTGAAATTACCTGTTGCTCCTCCGAACTTTGCGGATAACGGAACTTGTTTCAATAATGCGACCTGTTGTTCCAGACGGCTGATAAAAACCTGTACTTCCTTTCCCAAACGTGTAGGGGAAGCCGGTTGGCCATGTGTTTTTGCCAACATAGGAATTTCCTCCCACTCTTTTGCATAATTTTTGAGAGAAGCCATTACTTCTTCCAGCAACGGATAGTAAGCTTGCTCCAGGGCTTCTTTTATAGAAAGGGGTATGGAAGTATTGTTAATATCCTGAGAAGTTAATCCGAAATGGATAAATTCTTTATAAGATTCCAGTTGTAAACCATCAAATTTCTCCTTGATAAAGTATTCGACAGCTTTTACGTCATGATTTGTAACGGATTCAATATTTTTGATTTGTTGCGCATCTTCCGTAGAAAAGTTACGGTATACAGTGCGTAATTTTTCAAATACACTTTTGTCTACCGCTTTTAGCTGCGGTAACGGTATTTCACAAAGTGCAATAAAATATTCTATTTCCACCTGCACCCGATACCGGATTAGTGCGAACTCTGAGAAAAAATTTCCCAGCTCCTCTGTTTTACTTCTATACCTTCCGTCAACAGGAGATATAGCAGTTAGTGTAGTTAATTCCATTGTATATTCTAAATCAAGTAACAAAGATAATGTTTCTATACTGAATTATAAACCTTTTTAGAAAAAATTATAGATATTATTTTCCTGACTTCCGCGGCAGGTATTCGCATTGAATATTTTCCATAGAAACCCACATCGAACTGCGGAAATCAGGATTCATTTCTTCAAGTTGTTTTAAGATACCTTTTATTTCCGACCGGTGTGAGGTCTTTTCATACGGACAGTTCTTCTGTTGCTTCTTATATTGACGGATTTCCGCTAATTTTCGCATATCTTCTTCCCTGTTCAGGCAGAGAGGACGGATGATTTTCATATCAAACTTATTCATTACCGTCACAGGCGGCATGGTTCCGAAAGCTCCCTGAAAAGTCATATTCATGAGTAAGGTTTCCAACACATCATCCATGTGATGACCCAGGGCAATCTTCCTGCACCCGTTTTCTTTTGCCATTTCGAATAACACTTTGCGCCTGTGCCAGGAGCAAAGGAAACAGGGAGATTTACGGTTGTCTTCGGAAGCATCAAATGAGATGCTCCGGTGTATAAAGGGGACATGATAATTCCGGCAAAACTCTTCCAGATATGCTAAATCTGCCTGATAAGGAATGTTATCTACGCTTACATGCAGGGCCAGCAGTGAAAACCGGGGATTAAATATCTTCATTTTCTCTCCCAGTATTTCTACCAGGGCTAAAGAATCTTTTCCTCCGGAAAGGCCGATTAAAATTCGATCGCCCTCTTCTATTAATCCGTAGGTGTGAATAGTTTTATTTACTGTCTTTTTTAATTTAAATATAAATGATGATTCTTCTTTTGATAAATCTTCCATAGATAAAATAAAAATAAAAGGTAGAACCGGAATGATAATGGAAGGATGTTTTTCCGTTGATTCCGTACCAAATTACCCTGCAAAGGTAAAAGGAAAAAATAAACAGGAAAGAGCTTAAAGGAAACAATTGACTGTTTAACATGTTTACAGGACAGAATCACTTATTTTTTACTTTTCCGTTTGTTCTTTATTATTTATAGTTACTTTTGTACCTCTAAAAATAATGACATGCTCAATAAGATAAGACCCTATATGATGCCGATAGCTATGATGACAGGCATCGTTTTCTATCCGTTTTTTTCCCGCTTTGCATTTGTTACCCCTTATCTGATTTTCTCTATGCTGTTGCTGACGTATCTTAATTTGTCATTCAGGAACATTCGTTTTACCCGGATGCATCTATGGTTAATCTTTATTCAGATTACCGGAAGCATTCTTATTTATCTGATACTTGTGCCTTTCCAACCGGTGGTCGTACAGGGTGCCATGATCTGTGTACTTGCGCCCACAGCTACTTCTGCGCCTGTAATTACACGAATGTTGAAGGGAAATGTCGAAAGTCTGACAGCATATAGTTTATTGTGTAATATAACCGTAGCTCTTATTGCTCCGGTATTCTTTTCATTAGTGGAAAAAGATAATCAATCGGCCTTTTTTGAGTCTTTTCTGATCATTATGCGGCAGGTATTTTTTCTTTTATTAGTACCGTTTATAGCAGCCATTTTACTCAGGAAAGTATTCCGGAATACTTTTAGCAAAGCAAAGTTATTTTCCAACATTTCTTTTTATCTATGGAGCTTTGCGCTGATTATTGTTACTTCCAAGATTGTCAGCTTTATTCTTGTTCAGGATTCCCAGAATTATCTGACTGAAGTATTACTGGCCGTATGTAGTTTATTTATCTGTATCCTCCAGTTTCTTACCGGTAGAAAAATCGGCAGGAGATATAAAGACACGATTGCCGGTGGTCAGGGTCTTGGACAAAAAAATACCGTGCTTGCCATCTGGATGGCACAAACATACTTAAATCCTGTCTCTTCCCTGGGTCCGGGAATGTATGTGCTCTGGCAGAATATCGTAAACTCTTTCCAGGTATGGAGGAAAAGGAAAAATTTAGATTAAAAATAGAATTAAGAATCAAGAATCAAAACAATAATATTTGTTTTGATTTTACTTCTGAAGGTAATATCTTAAGTAAAAGTTTTTTCTGAATTTGGGAATATAAGTTCCTGGTAAAATGGGAGCAGGAAAGAAGAAGGAAAATTCAGATGTAAGAACCAAGAACCAAGACTAAAAACTCTTATCTTGATTCTTGGTTCTTGACTCTTGATTCTAAATCATCTAAGCTTAAGCTGTTCTCCTTTTTCCGGTTGGTAATTGGATTTTTTACCATTCATTTTGTAAAGATTATCCATGCGGATTCCATAACGTTGGGAAATGCTGTGCATGGTTTCTCCGGATGAAACGACATGATAATAATGAGGAGGATTTGTCTTTTTCATCTTCATTTCCAGATATACCACTTCTCCGTCCGTTAAGGTTTCTTTGTGGTTTTTGCGGTCATTATATTTCATCAGGTCTTTTTCTTTGAAACCTATTTCTTTGGCAATGATTGAATAAGTATCGCCTGCTCTGGCTTCTACATACAATAAACCTGCAGGTGTTTTATAAAAATTCCTTCCATCCGTGATTAATTCTACTTCTTTTTTAGAAGGTTTAGGGGCATTTTTGGGTGGTTTTGCCGAATCATACTTGTGAAGCTGATATCTTTCAATCATACTGATCAGTTTATCCGCATATTTTTTATCTGTTGCGTAACCGGCTTTCTGTAAACCTTTTGCCCAACCTTTGTAATCCTTTATGTCTAATTCTTCGAACAGAAAAGAATACCGGCCTCTTCGTGTAAGAAAACGGGAATGATGGTCCCATGAATCTTCTACGGATTTATATTTGCAGAAAGATTCCTGCGGAGCATCATCATCAAAAGGAATACATTCTCCGTCCCAGCCTTTGTGGCATTTGATACCGAAATGATTATTCCCTGCTTTCACCAACGCACTTTTCCCGGCTCCGGATTCCAGAAGTGCCTGTGCCAGCTTAATACTGGCCGGAATTTTATAAGTATGCATATGATAAATGGCAAGATCTTTATGTTTTTCGATATACTCAGCCTGTACCTGAGAAAAAGTAGAAAGAGAAAATAAGAAGAATGATATAAAAATAATTCCTCCTGACAAATAATTCATTTTAATGTGTTTTTTACGAATAATAAAGTTGGTTCACAAAGGTATACACTTATTTTAAAATATTTAAAAAGGAATGTCATAAAGTGGCAAAAACTTTTTATTTTTTATAAGTTGATGGTTCTTTTTCTTTATTTTTGTATAAAAAAGTAAAAATATCGGACTTAATAAGTAAGAAGTTATCCTGTCAGTTGTTATTATTTCTGATTAATTATTTTAAAAGCGATGAAGAAAATAAAGGTTGAATGTGAACTGAATATATATCAGGAAGAACAACTGGATACATCCGAACTGGAATTAATAGCAAAAGCCAAAGATATGGTCCGGAAAGCGTATGCGGTTTATTCCGGCTTTCAGGTAGGCTGTGCGTTAAGACTTGCAAGCGGAGAAATTATAACCGGAAATAACCAGGAAAATGCTTCTTATCCGGCAGGAATATGTGCGGAAAGAGTGGCTTTATCCTATGCGAATGCGAACTTTCCGGATATACCTGTTGTATCCCTCGCTATCGTCGCCTATACAAATGGAGCGTATACAACTCTTCCTGTTACTCCCTGTGGAATCTGTCGTCAGGTACTGCTTGAATGTGAAGCCCGTTTTAATCAGGCAATAAAAATATATATGTATGGACAGAACGGAATCCATGTCATAGATTCATCGAGAAAACTATTGCCTTTTAGTTTTGATAAAAATTTCTTACCGGAAAAATAAGTTCTTATTGATGGAATTCAGAACCGTTGTAAAAATAGACCCTGCCCCTTTTTCAATTTCCCACAAAGACCGCATTATTATGTGTGGGTCCTGTTTTGTAGAAAACATAGGGAATAAATTAATGGAAAATAAATTTCCGGTGAGTGTTAATCCGTTCGGCATCCTTTATAATCCATCCTCCATAGCATCCTCTCTGAGATATCTGGCGGAAGGGAAAGTATTTAATAAAGAAGAATTATTTTTTCATGAGGGACTTTTTCATAGTTTTTCTCATCATAGTCGTTTTTCTGCAGCTACCGAAGAAGAATGTCTGCAGCATATAAACGGCACAGTGAAAGACATACATATTTCCGAAACCGATTATTTGATCCTTACTTTCGGAACTTCCTATGTATACGAACTCAAAAGTTCCTCACAAGTGGTTTCCAATTGCCATAAACTTCCGGAAAAACTATTTAACAGAAGACGTCTGGAAGTCGAAGAAATTGTCCGTACCTATCAAGAATTAATTGAGGCTTTGCTCCGGTTAAATCCGGAGTTGAAGATTATTTTATCCGTAAGTCCGATCCGGCACTGGAAGGATGGGGCTCATGAAAATCAACTTAGTAAATCCATTTTACTTTTATCCGTAGATAAACTCCGGAAATACTTTTCTCAGGTTTTCTATTTTCCCTCTTATGAAATCGTACTGGATGAATTAAGGGATTACCGGTTCTATACCCATGATATGAATCATATTGCAGCACCGGCAATTGATTATATCTGGGAAAGGTTTCAGGAGACATTCTTTAATAAAGAGACGAAATCGGTTTTGCAAAAATGGCAAAAAGTAAAGCAGGCCTTGCAACACAAACCTTTTCAGCCTCATTCCCCGCAATACAAAGCATTTATTGATAAGCATACCGAATACCTCCTTTCTTTAAAGAAAGAATATCCTTATTTACCCGTTGAAAAAGAACTGGAAGAATTAAAAAATAAAGCCGGCTAAACTCCTCGTTCGACCGGCTTCCGTATAAAATTAAAAAATTCAAAAAAACTTATTGTTGTGTGTAGTGTAAAATTTCAATGTTAAAGAAATAATCTTATTCCATTCGGTTTACTATTTTTGATAATTCGGAAAGCTTATCCAGATTGATGTTTCCAATGATATCCACCAGGGTCATTTTATCATTTTCCAGCATAAGCATAATTACTTCCGATGTCATTTTATTCTTTGTATTCTTTGTAAAGATACGTACGTTTTTTGCTGACTTATCTACAGAGACCAGTTCTTCATGTTGTTTCACCAGTAAATCCCGCGCCGAATCGTAATATTCTTTTCCATTATCTTCCGTAGTAAGAATCCTGATCCCTTTCAGATCCTGCAACATAGATTTAAATTCATCATCTACCGTTCCCATTTCCATCTCCATCACCATCTTTAACATAGAAGAAGTGACATTGATGACAGAAAAATCTTCATTCCTTTCTTTATGGTTATCCAGGAAATCCGTTGTAAAATCCTGTGCTGAAATATACGAACAAATAGAAAAAAGAAATATAAATAACTGCGTTTTCTTCATTGAAAATCTATTACAAATTGGGTTATTAGTTCAGTTGGTTTTCAGTTTTTATCTCCGGTTGAATATATTCATTCAACATTTCTGTTTTTTCCAGCGCATCCATTACCTCAAACTGCACATCCTGCAGATTGTCACTTACCGCAAAAACCGCATGCTGAATTACTTTAAAAGCATCTTCCGGATCGGTGTATGTATCTGTATAATGAATAATTTCTTCCTCTTCATTTACCAGATAAGCAGTCCCCAGTCCAACGATCAGACACAAAAGAATAACGGCTGCCACACGTACCAGATGGAAAATCAATTGCTTTTTATTGTAAATGGAGATTGTTTTTTCTTCTTCCTGTCGGGAAATAATATCCATTACTTTTTTATCAAAATCAGCATGCACGGACAAATGCTGCTGTTTTTCCTGAAAAAGGAAAAAAGCTTTGTATTTTTCCAGATATTCCGGAACTTCCTCTGAAACGAAGAAATTTTTCAAAATCAATTCTTCCTCCACTGAAGTCTCACAATTCCAATACTTTGAAAGAAGCACTTCTATTTCAAGGATGTTCATAATTATAGATTTTTTCAAATAGTTGTTTTATTTTCTGTCGGCCTCTGAATAAATGATTTTTCACTTGTGTCTCACTTATATTTAATATTTCTGCAATCTGCAGATAGGCCATCCCTTCAATATCCCTCAGACGCAATGTTGTCTGCTGGGGTTCCGGCAAAGAGTCTATTAACTTGTGAATGTACGTTATTTCTTCCCTATGTACCAGCCGTGTAAACGGATCTTTATCATCCCTTTTATCATGCAATTTCACCTCATAAGGCTCGTTCTGGTAATCTTTACTCTGCACCCTGTCCAGCAATAAATTCCTTACTGTCCGGTAACAATATCCTTCCATATTGTCGATATCAACCCATTCATCACGTTTATTCCATATTTTCACCATTGCATCCTGAATGATATCTTCCGCTTCATTGACATTCTTAATAGTGCCCAGAGCAAACCGGAAAAGCTTATCTTTCAACGGAAGAATTTTATTTATGAAAATATCGTGATGCATCTGTTGTATATCTAAGACGGATGAAATTAAAGTAAGTTTCAGAAAACGGATCTTTTTTATGGATTTTTTTTCACAAATGAAGAAATATCCGGGCTTCTTCTCGTAATTAATCGTATAAATAGTACTGAAAGGTGAATATTATAATATTAATAATCATAATATTATAAAAAGAAATCCTCTGCAGTCAGTTTACAAAAATAATTATTTTAATAAAAGTAAAAAAGAGGGAAAATGTTTAAATAAGTGAAAACAAGTCTAAGAAGTATAAAGGAATCAAGTTTTACCATGGTTAAATTTCACATCGTCAATTTAAATGCCGTGGGCTGAGGCCTCACGGCTAATGATATGACGCCACTACGTGGCTTGTTGGGGAGATAGTTATGCATATAGTAAACGTATTTCTATATTATCTTATTATCACCTTGGCATGTTAGCTATGCCGAATGCTGTTTGGCAACAGTATCCTCAAAGCCGCGTAGCGGCGACACAGGACTAGCCGTGCTGCCTCAGCCCACGGCTTTTTGTGGTGATCCTTTGTATTTCTACAATTTTGGTATTGAATAGAATAATAAAAATGTTTTCTATATAATTTTTACATTTTAAAAAGTAGCATTTTTACCTTTTCTCATAATTTTTATAAGAAAAAATTAAATATTAGTTTATTTACTACCTTCTTTAAATAAACATTATTTTAATAAAGCGAGGTCATATTGTTATTTTTGTACCATTTTTATTAAAAAATCCTTCTCTTTTACCCATTTTTCAACTATCCCTTACTAGTTGATCAACTAATACGGGATAGTTTACCAACTAATATGACATAAATGCTCAACTAATACGGGATAGTTGGGCGATTTTGACCGAAAAAAAGGCCTTTTTCCCGTATTAATTGACCAACTATCCCGTATTAGTTGGGACTATTATCTATCAAAAAAGATATATTTTTAACTTATTTTATAAATATTTTTCTCTGAAAAGTGGAGAAACAAACAGAAAAAGTGCAAAAAGGGACAGGGAAGTATGGCATGGGGTTCTGGGAAAGGCATACGAAAAGGAATAATTCTCTCCTTTATCCGTGTAAGAAGGCATTCCGAAAAGAATAGCACCAGGAAAAAAAGTATTGTAAAGCCATTGGTGTGCTTCCGTCTTATTTTCGGTGAATAAACAAAAGTTTAACTGATCCGGAGTATAAACAATCATCTCTTTTCCTTCTGTGAGAATCAGAAGAAGAACTGAAAATATATGCTTGAATAATACTGATTCCATACTTTATTTCCTGTTTATTGCCTTTTGTTTATTCAGGAATACAAATATACAACAAAATATAGCGAAATACAAATATTTACTGCAATAATTTTGAAATAAATAGTAAATTCAGGAAAAATTACTGGACTTCTCATCGATTTATACCTCTTTTCCGGATGCTATGGGAGGAAAAAGATTTGAACTTATAACTTCCCGATGGGATTAAAAAATACGTATGGAAGCCATTAAAAGTATTAGCTGGGAAAAATTATAAGTCAGATCTGCCTGAACAAAGAAAAAGCCGATAGAGAATTCTAACGGCTTTTGATGTATCTGATAAGTTTTTACTTGTTCAGAAAAGAATCTATGGCTTCCGCGGCTTTTCTTCCGGAATGGATGGCATGAACTACCAGGCTGGCTCCGCTGGTAGCATCTCCGGCGACAAAAATTTTCTCCGCAGAGGTCCGGTTGGGGGAAGTGGCCAGCACATTTCCTCTGTCGTCATATTCAATACCCAACTGTTCTAACAGGCCTTCATGGACAGGATGAACAAAACCCATGGAAAGTAGCACTAGATCCGCAGGAATGATTTCCGGTTTTCCTGTTTCCTGCATCCTCATTCTTCCATTCGCATCTTTTTCCCAGGCAACTTCTACCACTTCGACACCTGTAACCCGACCTTTTTCACCGATAAATCTTTTGGTTGCCAGATTCCACCGACGAGTACATCCTTCTTTGTGAGAACTGGATGTTTTTTTAATATTCGGATATGCAGGCCACGGGGTTGCCGGATTTTTTCCTTCCGGTGGTTCCGGCATAATTTCAATCTGTGTAATACAGGCGGCCTTATGGCGTGCGGATGTTCCTACACAGTCCGAACCGGTATCGCCTCCTCCTATTACCACTACATGTTTATTTTTAGCGGAAATTAATTCTCCATCAAGCGGAATGCTGCTTACTTCCCGGTTTTGTTGCTGCAATAGCTCAAGGGCAAAGTGAATCCCCTGCAGGTTGCGTCCTTCGATATCCAGGTCTCTGGGCTTTCCGGCTCCAATGGCTATGCAGATGGCATTAAATTCTTCCGCCAGCTCTTTCGGATCGAGGTTTTTCCCGACTTCCACGCCATTTTTGAAGGTGATACCTTCGTTTTCCAGCATATTCAGCCGGCGGTCTATCACTTTTTTATTCAGTTTAAAATCCGGAATACCAAAACGTAATAATCCTCCCGGACGCTCATCTTTTTCAAATACGGTTACATCGTGCCCTTTCCGGTTCAACATGTCCGCAGCAGCCAGTCCGGCAGGCCCGGAACCGATCACGGCTATCTTCTTCCCGGTCCGTCTGAGAGGAGGATTGGGTTTGATATATCCTTCCGTGAAAGCATACTCTACTACGGAAACTTCATTTTCGCGTGTGGTAACAGGCTGCTCGCTTAAGTTCAGGACACAGCTTTTTTCACATAAAGCAGGGCATACGCGTCCGGTAAACTCAGGAAAGTTATTGGTTTGTGCCAGGAGATCATAGGCTTCGAACCATTTTCCTTTTGAAAGAAGGTCCTGCCATTCCGGCATTCTGTTTCCCAGTGGGCAGGCCCAGTGGCAAAACGGTACTCCGCAATCCATACACCGGGAAGCCTGTAACATCCGGTCTTCATGGTTAAGGGTTTGTTCGACCTCACTATAATCAGTGATTCGCTCAAGAACAGGACGATAACCTGCTTCTTTTCTTTTTATTTTTAAAAATGTGGTAGGCATGTTTTTTAGAATCAAGAATCAAGAGTCAGGAATCAAGACCGGAAGATTTATCCGATATCCGGATTCTTTCCTCTTTATGTAAATAAATTATCTCATTATCATATCCGCCAATACATTTACCCGGTTGCCATTCGGAAATTGACTAAGCCAATTCTTCCATTAGCACATTGGCATATTGGCACATTCTCACATTATTAATAATCCACTTCCAGCATTGCAATTTTATCATTTATGGCTTTCATTTTTTCGTCATGGAGTACCTTTTTATATTCAATTGGCATCACTTTAATAAAATATTGCAGGGCATTGCTCCAGTCATTTAGTATGCGCAGGGCAAGTGGACTTTGTGTATAATGGTAATGCGCGGAAATAAGCCGGTGCAATTCCTGTTCATCCGCTTTATCTTCGATGAGGGTTAATTCCACCATTTCCATGTTACAGAAATAGTCGAATGTACGGTCTTCATCAAACACATAGGCAATACCGCCACTCATACCTGCTGCAAAGTTTTTGCCGGTGTTTCCCAGCACTACGGTCCGGCCACCTGTCATATATTCACAACAGTGATCCCCTACTCCTTCGACTACGGCAATCGCGCCACTATTCCGGACGCAGAAACGTTCACCGACGCGACCATTGATATAGACTTCCCCGAAAGTGGCTCCGTATAATAACGTATTTCCTGCAATGATATTCTTTTCCGGTTGAAAAATATGTCCTTTCGGAGGCACTACGGCAATACACCCGCCGGAAAGGCCTTTTCCGAGATAGTCATTGGCTTCTCCTTCCAGACGGAAAGAGATACCTGCCGCAAGGAATGCTCCGAAACTTTGTCCGGCAGAACCTCTGAAGTTTACATTAATAGTATCTGTGTGCAATCCGATATTACCGTATTGTTTAGCAACCTCACCCGAAAGCATGGCCCCGGCCGAACGATCCGTATTGCCAATCGCCACATCCATCTGTACGGGAAGTGCTTTTTCCAGTGCGGAAGTTGCTTTGCGGATCAATGTTCTGTCAAGGACATCTTTTATTTTGTGTTCCTGCGGTTTTTCCCAACGGATGGCATGCGTGTTGTTTTCCGGGAAATACAATAATTTTGAAAGGTCTACTTTATTTATTTTCGGATTGTTTGTTTCAAATGTACGTGCTTCCAGTAAATCGGCACGTCCGATAATTTCATCCAGGCTTTTTACTCCCATTTCCGCAAGATGTTCCCGTACTTCCTGAGCCAGAAAAGTAAAGAAGTTAACCAGGTAATCATGATTTCCCTTGAACCGTTTCCGTAATTCCTCGTTCTGGGTTGCCACTCCGACCGGACAGGTATTCAGGTGACATTTACGCATCATCACACATCCCAGTACAATCAGGGCACTTGTGGCAAATCCGTATTCTTCGGCCCCTAATAAAGCGGAGACGATAATATCTTTTCCCGTTTTCAACTGGCCGTCAGTCTGCAGCCGTACAAATCCCCGGAGGTTATTCATTACCAGTGTCTGTTGTGTTTCTGCCAGCCCAAGTTCTCCGGATATACCGGCATGTTTAATGGAACTTACCGGACTTGCACCTGTACCTCCCTCACTTCCACTGATCAGGATCAAGTCGGCTTTTGCTTTTGCTACTCCGGCAGCAATGGTACCCACTCCGCTTTCCGCTACCAGTTTCACACTAATGGTAGCTATCGGGTTAATATTTTTCAGGTCAAAGATGAGTTGTGCCAGGTCTTCGATAGAATAAATATCATGGTGCGGAGGCGGAGAAATAAGAGAAATTCCCGGGATGGAATGGCGGGTAGCCGCAATGATTTTATCTACTTTATAACCGGGCAATTGTCCACCTTCACCGGGTTTTGCTCCCTGTGCGATTTTAATCTGTAACTCATCCGCATTGACTAGGTATTCTGCAGTCACACCGAAACGTCCGGATGCAATCTGTTTAATCGCGCTCCGGCGATTTAATCCGTCCTCTCCTACTTTAAAACGGGAAGGGTCTTCCCCTCCTTCTCCGGTATTGCTCTTTCCGTGAAGAATATTCAATGCGATAGCCAATGCTTCATGCGCTTCCCGGCTGATGGAACCATAGGACATGGCGCCGGTAACAAAACGTTTTGTAATAGCTTCCACAGGTTCTACTTCGGAGATATCAATGGCATTTCCTTTTTTATAGGTTAAGAAATCCCGCAGGAATATCGGTGATTCTTTGTCATCCGATTCATGGGTGAATTCTTTAAATAGTTCATAATTTCCTGTCTTGGTGGAAATCTGTAATTTAGAGATGGTAACCGGATTCCAGGCATGCGCTTCTCCGTTTTTGCGGTAACTGTAAATACCGTAATTCGGAAGCGGTTCGTTTTCTCCGTAAAACCCATCGCAATGAGCTGTTAATGCTTCCCTGGTAATATCATCCATATCAATTCCACCAATGGAAGAACTCACACCCCGGAAATATTTCTCCAATACCTCTTTGTTAATACCTACCGCTTCAAAAATCTGTGCGCCCCGGTAGCTTCTTAAGGTAGAAATACCCATTTTAGAAAGCACTTTCAATAACCCTTTGTTGATGGATTTGATATAATTTTTTTCTGCCGTATGGAAATCTAATTGTATCTGATGTTTCTTTACAAGTTCATCCAGTATGGCAAATGCCATATAAGGGTTTACACCGCTGGCTCCGAAACCGAATAACAGGGCAAAGTGCATCACTTCCCGGGCTTCTGCTGTTTCTACGATAATAGCAGTCTGCATTCTTTTGCGTTTCTCAATCAGGGAATGGTGAACCGCAGAGAGTGCGAGCAGGGACGGGATTGCAGCCAGTTCTTTTGTGACGCCACGGTCACTCAGGATAATATAACTATACCCCTCATCTACTGCTTTTTCTGCTTTCCGGCATATTTCGCTGATAGCCTCTTCCATGCCTTTTGTTCCTTTTTCCGCTTCAAACAGGATAGGAATGCTTACGGTACGGAATCCTTTATAGGCTAGGTGCTTTAGAATGTCCAAATCCTGGTTGTTAATAATCGGGCTCTGGAGCTTTACCATTTTGCAGGCTTCCGGCGAATCTTCCAGGATATTATTTACCTGACATCCGATATATAAGGATAAGCTCATGACCAGCTCTTCCCGGATCGGGTCAATCGGTGGATTGGTTACCTGGGCAAACAACTGGCGGAAGTAGTTGAATAAACGCTGTGGTTTGTCGGAAAGAACTGCCAAAGGGGTATCATTTCCCATTGAGTTAATCGGTTCCTTTCCGCTTTCTGCCATGGAAGTAATAATCTTTTCAATCTCTTCCTTGTTATAACCGAATGCCTTTAAATAAGTATCATATTGATCTACTGTATTTTTAACACTACGACCTGAAGTAATATTCGAAAGGATAATCCGGTTTTTTTCCAGCCATTCCCGGTACGGATGTTCTTCGGTCAGTTCTTTTTTCAATTCGGGATCGTAAAATACTTTTCCTTCCTGTGTATCAATCATCAGCATTTTACCGGGCTGCAGCCGTCCCTTTTCTTTGATTTCAGAAGCTTCGAAGGGCAATACACCGGCTTCGGAAGCAACCACCATAATATCTCCTTTTGTAATCAGGTAACGTGCAGGACGTAATCCGTTACGGTCCAACATCCCACCGGCATACCGTCCGTCAGAAAATAATAAGGTAGCAGGTCCGTCCCAGGGTTCCATAATTAAACTCTGGTATTCATAAAATGCTTTCAGATCATCCGGGATCGGGTTTTTGTCATTCCAGCTTTCCGGTACCAGCATTGCCAATGCATGGGGAAGGCTTTTTCCGGACATGACCAGATACTCCAGCGCATTATCCAGCGAGGCACTATCACTCATTCCGGGTTGTATAATAGGGAAGATTTCATTTACATCTCCCAGCAACGGAGCCTGTAAAATACTTTCCCGTGCTTCCATCCAGAAGCGGTTTCCTCGTATCGTATTGATTTCCCCGTTATGAGCAACCATCCGGAAAGGCTGTGCCAGATCCCAAGAAGGAAATGTGTTCGTACTGAAACGGGAATGTACCAATGCCAGCCCACTGGTGAAATAAGGATTGGTTAAGTCCGAATAATAATCCCTGAGTTGAGTAGAGGTCAGCATTCCCTTATAAACAATACTTTTTGTTGATAAGCTGGGAATATAGAACAACTTCTTGTCGGTAAGGGGAAGGCCGGATATGGCTTTTTCTATTTTCTTTCTTACAATATAAAGTTTTCTTTCCAGGTCTTCCTGTCCTTCTTCTCCGATAACAAATATCTGTTTTATAAAAGGCTCGTTGGCTCTGGATATTTCTCCCAGAATATCACTATTTACAGGAACATCCCTGTCGGACAATAAAGTCAGGTCATTGTCTATCAGTGTTCTTTGCAATAGTGAAAGACAGACTTCTCTTTCTGACTCGTCTTTGGGTAAGAACACAAGCCCGGTGCCATACCTGCCCTTTTCAGGTACCGGAATACCCTGAAGCAATATAAACTCATGGGGAACCTGAACAAGAATCCCGGCTCCGTCTCCGGTTTTATTATCTGCACTTTCCGCTCCACGATGCAGCATATTTTCCAATACCTGCAATCCTTTTTCGACGATCTCGTGTGATTTGTTGCCGTGAATATCAGCTAACAAACCCACTCCACAAGCATCGTGCTCGTACTCCGGAGAATATAAACCCTGTCGATCCATTCTTCTATAATTTACAATTTAACAATCTACCGTTTAAACCGGATGTTTTCATTCTCTATTCTCTATTCTTTATTCAATTTCAAAAATCTTTTACGTATTTATTCCGGTTAACAGAAAAATAGAAAGTATCATACGGGATAAATACGCTCCTGACTTTTGTCATTAGAAAAAAGAAAGCTAAAAACTTATTTATCTACCTTTTTTCTAATTATTGGGCAAAAATAATATTTATTTTCCATATAAAAGCTATTTTTTATAATAAAATGATGTTTTAATATTGTTTTTTGTGATATTTTGGTAATATTTCCGTATTTTACTATGTTTTTTATTATTTCTAAAGAAAAAAACGATTGTATAAGAGAATCATGTGCTGAGGCAGCACGGCTAGTTATGTGTCGCTGCTACGCGGCTTTGGGGATACTGTTGTCAACCAGCGTTCGGCATAGCTGATATGCGAATGAAAGAATAAAATACTGTGGGAATATATTATTATATGTATGGATATTTCACCGGCAAGCCACGGAGTGGCGCCATATTATTAGCCGTGAGGCTTCAGCCCACGGCGCTCCTTATAATGATAATATTATTTTAAAGCTAAATTTATATTCTTTTTTAAATTATGTACATATCCCCAACGAGGAAGTTTACTGAAATCAATAAGAAAGGGATTATAATCGGGATCTATATCTATCAATTTATCTCCATGATATTCTATGACTATCCAATTAAATAAAAGACCATTAAACTTATACTCTTCACTTACATCTTCCCCAACTTTTACTATAAGTGTGTGATTTATTGGGCTTACAATTAAAGAATATTTATGATAAAAATGAATACCTTCATTTAGAATAAATTTATCCAGAACTTTTTTATTGTCAATGTAAACTTCTATTTGGGCAATATCTAATGAAGTATTACTTATTTCCAGCATTAAATTTCCTTTATTACTAAAGATAAAATAAAATTGGAAGAGAAGAAATACTATAAATAATCCAATTGCTATTTTTACTATTTTTTTTCTCATGTCTTTTAGTAATTGATATATCTTGAACCAATAACACCTCTATTAGGCTTTTTTATATACCCTGCCCGCCTTGTTCCGGGTATAATTCCCGGTACACTTTCCCAATTCCTGCCCTGATTAAGATTTGCTTTATTATTATGAATCGCCTTTAATTGATCGGAACTAATATCCGTTGAAAAAGTAAAAAAAGAATTACGAAATGCAGTTTTCATTAATCCTTTACTGGAATGTTCCAATCCTGCTAAATGTCCGAATTCATGGCTGGCGGTAGCTGGTCCCAGGTTTCCATAGCTGGTATCCCATGGGCCACTGAAATAATCCGCATCAATAAAAGCTACCATACCCCCTAGTTGATTTGCCACTCCGTTCGGACTTTGTCCATTGTAAGAAGAAATATCCGCCAATACAAATAAATGGTCATTTTCTGCTACTTCATTCATACTCCCCGCAACCGTCAGATTGGCATTTGTAATAAATGAAATACCATCCACATCACCGGAAAAAGAGGCTTCCAACTGTGAAATAATACGGTTCGTAGCAGCCTGAACATCTATTTTTCCGTTTTTTGATATATTCAGTACCTTACCTGTTACATTCATGGTTACTCCAGTCAGGTTGTATCCTCCGTTCTCGTTTATTACATAGTTGCCATCTTTGTCTTTTTCATATTCATAACTGAAAGCAATCTCCCTCCCATCAGGATCTATAAACCGTACCGGATTATTTGCGCAGTATGCATACGGACTAATAGAATAATACTTCTCTGCCATCGGGTCCATCGTCATGAACTTCTTCTCATCCGGCAACAATTCTACGGCACTGACAACATTATTAGCGGCATCCAGAAACTGTATCACACCGCTCTCTTTTTCTATTTCCAGGTATCTGACGATACTTTCCGGATCGTTATTTTCCAGCCGGTAGGAAACACGTTGCATTTCCAGCATAGGTATTTCCTGATATTCCGGAACAAAAGCATCAAACGGTGTCTGTGCCTGGATGCTGCCTGCTATAAATGGTACCAGGAGAAGTATTTGCCGTATAAATATAATTGATTTCATAATATATATTTTATTGGTTTGCTCTTTCTCTTAGTTTTCTTGCTTCGTTCATATTTTCCGTATACTTCTCCAGGCTCAACCGGCTGTAGCCCAATTCCTCCAGATAAGCAATGGCTTCCAACCACTCTGTGTGCATGGCTTCCAAATGAGGATATCCGGCAAGAAGGTGGTATTGGCGGGTAGGAATTCCATAAGGGAGCATAGCTTCTTCCAGTCGGTACTGCATATCATAAATCCGGTACAACTGCAAATAGCTTACCGGGTAATATTTCAGCCCCACTGCCAGGCATTTCCTTACAAACTCATCCGAAATGCTTCCGGTTTTCCGGTCGTAATAGGAAAGCATATCCGTAATGCACATGGCTACCGACTCCACATCCGAAAGCCCTTTCATAAACAAACCGCTTTGTACCGCTGCTTCTGACACATTAAAGGCCTCCATCAGGAAACTGCTGCGGGAGAAAGAACCTGTGGTCAGTTCCAGATTCCACCAGTTGCCATTTTCATCCCGGTGCTTTACATACACATGCATGGGTACAATAGCCAGCAAAGCTTCTGCTCCTAATTCATCCGCTAATATTTTATAAAGGATCGGCAAAGAATGACAATTTCCTATTCCGGTTTTCAGCAATTTGCTTACTTTTCCTTCCGCGGGATCTTCTCTGTCAAAAAGGCTTTCAAAGTCGTAGCGGTAAGGACGGAAACCATTCTCCGGAATCGTGTCACACATAAAACTAAATATAGCCCAGTTGCCACAGGTTTTATATTGTTGTAATCCTTTATCCACAATCATCTGACGGAGAATGGGGACAATGCGCCGGATTTCCCCGTCAAACTCTTCCCAGCTTAACTGACCATCGAAAAAAGCATTTTCCACCAAAAATACAGCCCGTTTAAAACTCAGGGAATCTTTTCCGGTAAGCATCGCCTCTATTTCATTAATAGCTTCATCAAAATAATTCCGGTTTTCCGGGACAGAAGAAAAAACCATTTCACAGGAAATAAAAAAGAACAGGAAGCATACCCATAAGGCGAATCGTTGTTTTTGCAGTATTCTTATCCGGATTTTTTTCATGTGTGATTTTATTTTTGAATAAATAAAAAGAAAGAATGATCTTGTCATTCTATGTGAAACGTGTCTTTATTTACAAATGTAAAATATTTTTATATATTAACAAAAAATAAACATACATTTTATAAAAAACAAAAATATATGTCCGGAAACTGAATATGTGCCAAACCGAAAACAGACAGATTACGCTTTTTTATTAAACAGATCGCATGGGTCAAAGCCAATAAAAAACGGGTTTACCAGAAGAAATTCTCCGGCAAACCCGTTTTTATTATATTTCCATTTCCTATAAAAGGAACTGAAAAAAGTTATCAACGTATAAACAACAATTCACGATATTTAGGCAATGTCCACATTTCGTTATCTATCGTCAGCTCCAATTTATCAATATGATAACGGATCTGATCCAGATACGGCTCGATCTTTTCACAGTATACCAACGCTTTCTCCCGTTCGTTTTCGATTTTATTCGCAACCTTACGGGCTTCTATCATTTCATCCACCTTGGTTTTAATAAAGTTCAGGTGATCTGCGATATCTTCAATAATCGATAAATCCTGCGCAGCGATCTTATCTGCTTTGTCTCCTTCATAGAGGGCTTTGATTTTATAGACATTATCCAGAAGCATTCCCTGGTAACGGATAGCCACAGGAATAATATGGTTCATTGCCAGATCTCCCAACACGCGGGCTTCAATCTGTATCTTTTTGGTATATTGTTCCCATTTTACTTCGTTACGGGCTTCCAGTTCCCGTTCACTTAGCACACCGGTTTTTTCAAACAGTTCGATGGATGGTTTTGTCAAATAAGCATCATAGATAACAGGAACACGGGTTTCACAGTCCAGACCGCGTTTTTTTGCTTCCTCTTTCCACTCCTCACTGTAACCGTTTCCATCAAAACGAATCGGTTTGGATTCCTTAATGTATTTGCATACCACAGAGAAGATGGCATCTTCTTTTTTGCTTCCGGCAGCAATCAGCGCATCTACCTCCTGCTTGAATTCAATTAACTGGGCTGCTACTGCGGAATTCAGTGCCAGCATTGGAGCGGCACAGTTCGTCGAAGAACCTACGGCGCGGAACTCAAAGCGGTTACCGGTAAAGGCAAACGGAGAAGTACGGTTCCGGTCGGTGTTGTCGATCAACAGTTCGGGAATATGATTCAATGACAGACGGGTACCGGTTTTCTCTTCAATCTCAATGGCTTTCAGATTGGTAACCTGCTCCAGGTCGTCCAGGATCTGTGAAAGACAGCTTCCCATAAATACGGAGATAATAGCAGGGGGTGCTTCATTTGCTCCCAGGCGGTGTGCGTTGGTGGCAGAAGAAATACTGGCTTTTAGTAAACCGTTGTTTTTATAGACCGCCATCAGTACATTTGCGACGAAAGTAATGAACTGCAGGTTATTTTTTCCGGGACCTAACAGGTTTACTCCGGTATCTGTTCCCATGGACCAGTTATTGTGTTTACCGGAACCGTTAATGCCTTTAAATGGTTTCTCGTGCAGCAACACTTTGAAGTTATGCCTCAACGCCACTTCTTTCATAACGGACATTAACAACAGGTTATGGTCTACTGCGAGGTTACATTCTTCAAAGATAGGAGCCACCTCAAACTGATTCGGCGCCACTTCATTATGACGGGTTTTTACCGGAATGCTCAATTTATAACATTCGTATTCCAGATCACGCATAAAAGCGGAAACACGGGAAGGAATTGCTCCGAAGTAATGATCGTCAAGCTGTTGGTTTTTCGCGCTGTCATGTCCCATCAGGGTACGTTCGGTCAGAATCAGGTCAGGACGAGCGGAATACAACGCTTCGTCAACCAGGAAATATTCCTGTTCCCAGCCTAAGTAGGAATACACTTTCCGTACATTTCTGTCGAAATAACGGCACACGTTCACAGCCGCTTTATCCAGCGCATTGATGGATTTCAGCAAGGGCGTCTTATAGTCCAGTGCTTCCCCGGTATAAGAGATAAATATCGTAGGAATGCATAAGGTCTTATTCATGATAAAGGCAGGAGAAGAAGGATCCCAGGCAGTATAACCACGAGCCTCGAAGGTATTCCGGATTCCTCCTGACGGGAAACTGGACGCATCCGGTTCCTGCTGAGCCAGTAGTTTTCCTGAAAATTCCTCGATTACGCCACCGTTTCCGTCAAAATCAACAAAGGCATCATGCTTTTCAGCCGTACCGTCTGTCAACGGGTGAAACCAGTGGGTGTAGTGAGTTGCGCCTAATTCCATTGCCCACATACGCATTCCGGCTGCCACGTGATTCGCTACGTGTCTGTCAAGTGGCTCCCCTTTGTCAATTGCGTTCAATACCAGACGTAGCGTTTCTTTGGAAAGGTATTTACGCATATTGTTTCTGTCGAAAACAAATTCACCGAAGTAAGAAGATGTTTTTTTCGCTGGGGCTTCCACTTCTACGGGTTTTCTTTTTGAAGCTTCTTCTACGGCTTTAAATCTTAAGTTTGACATATGGCTTGTATTTTTTAATGTTATAAATATTCGTTTAAAAGTTAAAGGTAAAAAGGATAAGGTAAAATTTAATTTATTGATTTCTTTTCTCTTTTTCCTTTTTGGTTACTCCATACGGAGTTAAGTTATTAGTGAATTAAAAGTTGCACAAAATTACATAAAAATAAGGGAATAGCTATAAAATAAAAAGTAATAGGAAATTAGATGTCTCATTTTGTTATTTATTAACCTCTCTGTTTTACTTTATATCTTTCACTTTTTACTTTAAAAGAATGTTATTAGCAGCGCATTCCGCGATCATTTCTTCCGGCCAGATACTGGCCTGTACTTCCCCGATATGAGCAGCCTGGAGAAAAAACATACACAGTCGGGATTGTCCGATCCCACCACCGATAGACAGGGGTATTTTATCCTCCATCAGGTTTTTATGAAACAATAATTCCAGTCGATCTTCGCTCTGACGTATTTTTAATTGTTCCAGCAAAGCTTTCTTATCCACACGAATTCCCATGGAAGATAATTCAAAAGCAGCATCCAGTACCGGATTCCATACTACAATATCCCCATTCAGTCCTTTGTGCTTCTCATCTGTCGGTGTACTCCAGTCATCGTAATCAGGAGAACGGCCGTCATGAATCGTACCATCCGGTAATTCCCCTCCTATTCCTATAACAAAAACCGCTCCGTATTTTCTGGCTGCTTCTGTTTCTCTTTCCCGTGGTGTCAGTGCCGGATATTCTGCAAGCAGATCTTCCGTATGGAGAAAGACAATTTCTTCCGGTAAAATAGGTTTGATTTGAGGATATAGTTCCGAGATTTGTTTTTCTGTTTCTCTCAGGGCTCCGTAAATCTTTTTTACGATTGATTTCAGGAAATCCAGGTTTCTGTCATCCGCTGTAATGGTTCGTTCCCAATCCCACTGGTCTACATATAAAGAATGAATATTATCCAGTTCTTCGTCTGCGCGGATGGCATTCATATCGGTGTACAATCCCTTACCCGGTTCAATGTTGTAAGCTCCCAATTTCATTCGTTTCCATTTTGCCAGAGAATGTACAATCTCTGCGCGTTTTCCTCCTACGGCAGGAATTTCAAAAGAAACCGGACGTTCCACCCCGTTTAAGTTGTCATTGATACCGGTACCGGAAAGGACAAACAACGGTGCGGTTACTCTTCGGAGAGACAACGCTTCGGCCAGCTCTTCCTGAAATATCAGTTTCACTTTTTTGATTGCCTGTTCCATCTCTTCCGCCGGAAGTGTAGGTTGATAGTTTTTTGGAATGTAAAGTGCCATAATTTTTGTTTTTTTGATCAGAAGTCACAGCTTCCGATCCCGTTTTCATTTTCTATTATTCTTTTATTCTATTCATTATTCCCTACCCTATTCTCAAGTCCTGATTCTTGAATCTTGGCTCTTGACTCTTGACTCTTGTATTTACTCCGCGATCTCATTATCCAGCCCGTATATTTCATTATGCTGGCTTCTGTCGAGACCAATCCGTTCATTGCTCGGCGATATCCTCATTTTGATAATTTTATTGGTAATCCAATATAATGCATAGGAAACGATAAAAGTGTACACCACCACAATGGCTACAGCAATTACATGATTAAAGAAAATATCCACTTTTCCCTCCAGCAGGCCATCTACGAACACACCGGTCAGAATCGTACCCAATATCCCTCCTACTCCATGTACCGGAAATACATCCAGGGCATCGTCCAGAGAAGTTTTGCTTTTCCAGTAAACGGCAATGTTGCAGACAATAGCAGTAATAAATCCGATAAAAATACTTTCTCCCACGGTTACATATCCGGCGGAAGGAGTAATACCGACCAGACCGGCTACCGCTCCTACGGCTGCTCCCATCGCAGACATTTTGTGGCCTCTTAATCCGTCAAAGAACAATCAGGTAAGCATGGCTACCGCAGAGGCCGTATTGGTATTCAGGAACGCTTTTATCGCTACGCCGTCCGCTGCTAATGCAGAGCCGGCATTAAAACCGAACCATCCGATCCAAAGCAAAGCGGTTCCCAGCAGAACAAAAGGAATATTTGCCGGACGATGGGCACCCTGTGTACTTCTCCTTCCCAGAAAGATCGCTCCTGCTAAGGCTGCCACACCGGAAGAGGCATGGACAACAATCCCTCCGGCAAAGTCCACGACGCCCATCTTACCGAATAATCCTTCCGGATGCCAGGTACAATGTGCCAGGGGAGCATACACCACAATAGAAAAAAGTAACATAAATACCAGGTAAGAAGAAAACCGTACCCTTTCTGCAAAAGAACCGGTGATCAATGCCGGTGTCAGGATGGCAAATTTCATCTGGAACAAAGCGAATATAGCCAGCGGAATGGTAGGTGCCAGCAGATAGTGTGCATTTGCCCCCACATTTTCAAACATAAAGAAGGTACGCGGATCTCCGATGATACCTCCTATATCATCTCCGAAAGTAAGGCTGAATCCGAATACCACCCAGACAACACTGATCAGCCCCATGGCAATAAAACTTTGCAGCATGGTTGAGATTACGTTCTTTGCTTTTACCATTCCACCGTAAAAGAAAGATACTCCGGGCATCATTAATAATACCAGTAAGGCAGCGGTAATCATCCAGGCAACATCCGCCCTGCTGATATCCGTATCGGTTATTACAAACAGGTCGGGACTTTCAGGCATTACCAACCCTAATATACTTACGATCACCAATAAGGCGAATGCTATTATCCAACGGGTCTTTTTCATTTTTCTATTATTTTTATTGTTCACTCTTTTTAAAAAGCCGGATGGTATTTCTATGAGCTTGAAGCATCCGGCTTTCATTTAAAGAGGCTTCTGAGAATTCTGATTATAAGACAATACGGTTATAAGCTTATACCGAACACAAAATGTATATCTTCTGCTTCCGGATTAAAAATCAGATGGGTAAATATCGGAAGAGAGAAACTTTCTGTAATTTTAACCGTTTTGGCTGCTTTCAGCCCGACATTAATCACTGAAAACTTATCCGTGTGAGAAGTGTATAACCGGCTTTCCCATGGAGTAAATCCGATCTGTAATCCTAAATCCACCTCTTTGATTGAAAACGGATATTCCAGTTCTACATAGGTAGAATATGCCCTTTTTCCATCTGCTTTATTGTAGTCATCGCCGGCAAACATCGTGTTCCAGGTCAGGCTTAACGGAAACGATTCTACCGGAAGTTTATATCCGATCGTCGCTTCAAAAAGATGTTCCGTATCATGCGCATCGTAGTGGAAATAACGGAATTCATCTTCCCCGGCCCACCAGTAATCCGTAATCGCCACGGTAAATCCGGCGATGCTGTAAGCAGCCGTAAAGTCTACTTCTTTTGTACCGTCTCCGGTGATATCCGTACTTCCCCATGCACCCAGAGAAAATCCGCCGATTTCCAGTGTTGCCGACGGCTGTACACTTGCCGGTGCGGTTTTCATACCACGCCAGACGTATGAACTCACAATATCCGCTCCTAAAGAAAAGTTAACCTCCTGTGCCGTTACACGTACGGGTAACATGACGGTTACCATTGCTACTAGTAGTCCTATAGATAAAACCTTTTTCATTTTTTTTGTATTAAATGTTGATACTTTATAAATGAGGTTGTTATTAACCTTCTCATTTATTTAAACTGATCTTTAGAGAAAACCGAATGATTCGTTTTGCTACAGGCATGTCAATTCTGAATCAGCATGTCTTTAAATCCTGTGTTACTTTATCCCCACCAGGGGATTCTGTATTCTCGGATACAGGTGAAAAAAATGTTTTGTTGTTCTCATTTCATTTTGATTTAAATAAAAAAGGCCTTTTTTTATTATGAGTTATAATTTCAGACTTTTTATCCGCTCCATGGCTTCCAGCGTATTTTCTTTGCTTCCGAAAGCGGTAAACCGGATATACCCTTCCCCGCTTTTCCCGAAACCGACTCCGGGGGTGGTTACAATCTGTGTTTCATTTAATAATTTATCGAAAAACTCCCAGGAAGTATATCCTTCGGGTATTTTTGCCCATATATACGGAGCATTTACTCCTCCGTATACTGCCATTCCGGTATGTTCCAGGTTCTTTTTAATGACAGCAGCATTTTCCATATAATAATCGATTGTTCCCTTTATCTGTTTTTTGCCGGCTTTCGAATATACTGCTTCTGCTGCCCGCTGAATAATATAGGCAGTACCGTTGAATTTGGTAGCCTGACGGCGTTGCCATAATTGATTCAACGAATATCGGTTGCCCTTTTTATCAAAAGCCATCAGTTCTTTCGGTACCACCGTATATCCACATCTTACACCGGTAAATCCGGCTGTTTTGGAAAAACTCCTGAATTCAATGGCTATCTTTTTTGCTCCTTCTATTTCGTAAATGCTGTGCGGAACATCTTCTTCGGTAATAAAAGCTTCATATGCGGCATCAAACAGAATGACGACCTTATTTGCCAGCGCATAATCCACCCACACTTTCAGTTGTTCTTTTGTGAGCGTAGTTCCTGTCGGATTATTCGGATAACACAGGTAAACAATATCTACTTCTGCTGCGGGAAGAGCCGGCACAAAACCGTTTTCCATTGTACAGGGAATATAAGTGATGTGTTCCCAGGCTCCGGCCGCTGCAAGATATTCCCCTGCCCTGCCTGCCATCGCATTCGTATCTACATACACCGGATATACGGGATCCGTTACGGCTACCTTATTTTCACAACCGAATATATCCCCGATGTTTCCGGTATCACTTTTAGCACCGTCACTGATAAAGATTTCATCCCGGTCTGCTTCTATTCCCCGCGCATTAAAATCATTTCTGATGATCGCCTCTATTAAAAACGGATATCCGGCATCCGGAGCATATCCCCGCATTGTTTCCGCATGCGCCATTTCTTCTACGGCTTTGTGCATCGCTTCGGTTACTGCCGGAGCCAGTGGACGGGTCACATCCCCGATGCTCAGACTGATTACTTTTTTATCCGGGTATGCTTCTTTGTATGCAGTTGCCCGTTTAGCAACTTCGGAGAAAAGATAGGCTCCGGATAGTTTCAGAAAATTTTCATTAATCAATGCCATTCTTCTATTTGTTATTCTATTATTCAATCAACACTATCCTATTAATTTCCCTTCAAAGACCGTTACCGCATCCCCGGTCATATACACCCGGTTGTCATCCGCATTCCATTCGATTTCCAGATCTCCTCCGGGCAGGCTTACGATGGCTTTATTTTTCACCCGTTTATTCAACACGGAAGCGACTAACACAGCACAGGCACCAGTACCACAAGCCTGTGTCTCCCCGGTTCCCCTTTCCCAGACTCTCATTTTGATATGTGTATCGGAAAGAATATTGACAACTTCTACGTTTATTTTTTCCGGGAATACCGGATGTACTTCTATCTTGGGTCCTATTTCTTCCAAAGGAAAAGCATCGACGTCTTCTTCGATAAAAATAATAACATGCGGGTTCCCCATAGAAACAGCAGTAATGGAATACTTCGCAAATGAAAAATCAAAAGGATAGTTAATTATGTTTTTTTGTGGCAAATTGACAGGGATCATTTTTGCCTCCAAAATCGGTTCTCCCATATCTACGGTTACCTTTTTAATTTTTCCGTTTTCCGGAAAAAGATGCAGTTTTTTTACACCGGCTTTGGTTTCCAGCGTAATATCCTGCTTGGTAGTAAGCCCGTAATCAAACACATATTTGCCGACACAGCGGGACGCATTTCCGCACATTTGTGCTTCAGAGCCATCAGCGTTGAACATCCGCATCTGAAAGTCACAGCGCTCGGAGGGAAGGATCAGGACCAACCCGTCCGAACCGATTCCCGTATGTCTTTCGCTTACCCGTTTCGCAAATTCAGACGGATCTTCTATTTTTTCTTTGAAACAATCGATATATACATAATCGTTTCCTGAGCCGTGCATTTTTACAAAATCCATCTTTTTGTTATCATTTAAAGAATTAATCTGTCATTTTTCTTAAACCACGATGCAAAAATAATCAGTTTTATATTTAAAAACAAATTTTTTAATCAAAATGTTTAAAAAATATTCGTTTGACAGTAAAAATGTCGTCTTTTTTCAGAAAAAAAAAGGCAAAATATAAATAGAAAGATGCAATCCGGTAGCTATTCTAACAAAATGACAGGGTAAAAGAGAAAAGAAAAGGCAAAATGATAAAGGGTAATAGGAAAGGTTTATTTCTTTTTTGTGGGTAAGGGCTATTAATCGTGGGTTAACCCTACCCCTTTTCCTTTCAGGAAAAGGTACTTCCCTTCGGAGAAGGGAAGAGTTGTCTGGTATTTTATCTTTTATATGCACTATAAGATAAGAGACCTCCCCACTCTCCCCTCGAAGAAGGGGAGTCCCTTTGGCTTCGCCAAAGGGGAGGGGTTTGGTAGTACTCTTTTTCTTATTTCATCTGCCAAAGAGGAGAGATTTGGTAGCACCAAAATCCATCTACCTTTTCCATCCGTTAGACACTTCCGTTTAAACCTTAGACAGTTTTTATGAAGTAAAATAGAATCAAAATACATTTGTACAAGAAAAGACATCCGCAAGAGTTAAAAGGAAAAAGATCCTATCCGGCCTCCATTGGAAGAAAGTCTTTTTTATAAGTAAAAACATCTTTATAATGATAAAAACAATGTACACTATATTATTTCCGACAAAAGCTCTTTTTGCTTTACCGGCACAACAAGCCATTATTCATGAATATCTATATATGATCATGTTTTTTTTCCCAAAAGCAATGGGAAAACTCGTGAACCTGGCTGGGAAAGCCATTTCTTTCCCGACAATTAATTTTAATAATAACAACAAAATCGTGTTAAATATGGCACTAAAATTTAGTCCGGCAGAGACATTAAACCTGCAGGATCCGGACCAGCCGGCGAAGTATTATCCACGGTCACAAGTAAGAGATGAGATCGGGCTTCTGCAATTATCACAGGAAATTGCCTGGTCCACCACACTGACCGAAGGAGAAGTATACAATGTATTGATGGCACTCATCAATAAAGTAAAGGACCATCTCTATGCCGGCGACAGTGTAAGTCTGGGTGAGTTCGGAAAATTATTTTATAAAGTATCCGGTGAAAGGAGCCATTTCCCGGCAGGCACTTAATCAAAATTACATTAAGAAGGTAAAAGTAGATTTCAAGCCGGGGAACTGTTGCAACCGAACTTTAAATTGTTGCAATTCGAAAAAGTGATGTCTGTCAAAGGACGTCAACAAGCAACAAAAGACGAATTTTCCGTTTAACTTTTTGTAAAACGACGCTACGTCAACTTTTAAATGACGTAGCGTCAATTGCAGAACGACGCTGCGTCGTCTGAAAAACGACGTAGCGTCATCCGGAAAATGACGTGACGTCATCTGAAAAACAATGTACCCTCATTCGGAAAAGGATGTAACGTCGTTTCCGAATCAGAAAGCCAACCTCGCTTTTATAAAAAGGCGGGGCTGGCTTATTTTTTGTAATTTTGCGGAAAATACGATCAGAAATGATAGAAAACTCCTAATCCATAAGGGTGCAAATCCGGCCCTTCCCGAGGTTACTTTTAGTAGAATCACTAAACCTCTCTCCTTTGGCATTCTGGTATGTTTGCTGCTTTTAACCAAACCCCTCCCCTTTGGCGAAGCCAAAGGTACTCCCCTCGTACGTTTGCATG
>JAJQEC010000113.1 GCA_021201815.1 Candidatus Azobacteroides sp.
ATCTGAATTTATTAGTGTCTAGGTTTCTTTAAAAAATTATTTTTTTTATTTTTTGAATCATTTTTAATTCTTTAGCTGGAAATTACAATCTTTCGTTTTATCTTTGTATTGGAATTTATAATTCTTTGATACATTACTGATAAGATATTACAGATATACAGTTGCAATTCGTTATGAAAAAGTTGTTTTGCAATATTATTATGTATTTTTGAAGCTTGGAAGAGCTTGTTTTTAGTTATTAGCTTTTATCGGTAATATAAAACAGAAGTCTTTATAAGTTGATTTCTGAAAATAAATGCAGGAGATTTATTTCAAATAAGGTAGAAACGTAATAATGGAAAAAATATGGATATCGTCTGATTTCTATTATTGCAGTAAAATTTTAATTATATGAAAACTACATCAGAGGTATTACGTTGTGTATTAGAGCATGAAAAACTGAATGCGAACCAACTGGCTTCCCGGATGGGACTTAGCAGGACACAGCCGCTTTATGATCTTTTGAATGGTAAAATAAAAAGGCTTTCGGAGAATTATGCAGATAAAATTATAAAAGCATTTCCTGATTTTTCAAGAGTATGGCTTCTTACCGGAGAAGGAGAAATGCTTAGAAGTGCTGCACAAAAAGAAGCCATTATGTTGGAATCTGCCAATATTGCTATGGTACCGTTGGTAAGTCAATATGCATATGCTGGTTATATGGGGGGATTTGCAGATACGGAGTATCTGGAGACGCTGCCTACAATCCCGGTTGTTGCCGACCACGAATTAAAAGGGACATACCTTTCTTTCGAAGTAAAAGGAGACAGCATGGATGATGGTTCGGTAGAAAGTCTCTGTGAAGGAGATATTCTGGTTTGCCGGCAGGTGAAGCAGGAACTATGGCAGGATAAACTTCATATCAACAAATGGGATTTTGTAGTGGTGCATCGGACAGAAGGTGTTTTTATAAAACGTATTATTGATCACAATACGGAAAAATGTGAGATCACTATCCATTCTCTCAATGATATGTATTCCGATAAAACGTATTCCCTGAATGACATCGCACAGTTATTCAATGTGGTACAGGTAATAAGAAACAGAAAACGTTGCTGATAAGTTTACCAAGATTCAGGTAAACGCACTGGCTCATCCTCCAATAAGAAAAGATTTTTTCCTATAGAACTAGTTCTGTTGATTTAATGATTCAAAGAATTGATATAATCAAAGGGGTGAAGTTAGTAAAAAACGTAGGGTTACCGGAAGGGAAACAGGAGGTATACGCTTCTTCATTACAGTCCGGTTAATCCTTTTTCCAAAGAAGTGAAAAGTCCGGGAGGTGCTCGGGTTTTACTTAAACCGGAAATCCTTCTCCTTTTTCTTTATTTTTCTGTCATCCCTCTCTTCTATCACCGGTAAATTTCTATAAACTTTTTATTCTTTCTCCCTGTTATATATTCATATTGAATGTATTATCTTATATAATAAAGAAATGATGAATAATAACAGAATTAATTCCCTACTAGGAGATCAGGAAGAATATTACTTGGGACATGTGTGTAAAACTATAGATAAATCCTTATTGACACTTCCTTCCCCGGAATATGTAACAAGTATTTTTTCGCAGACAGACCGCAATTTGCAAGTATTAAATAATTACCAGCGGATTCTTAACCATGGAAGGCTTGCTAATACCGGATATATCTCTATCTTACCTGTAGATCAGGGTATTGAACACACAGCAGGTGCTTCTTTTGCTCCCAATCCCCTTTACTTTGATCCGGAAAATATTGTAAAACTGGCAATTGAAGGAGGATGTAATGCCGTAGCTTCGACTTTCGGCGTGTTAGGTTCCGTAGCCCGCAAATATGCACATAAAATACCTTTTATCGTAAAAATAAACCACAATGAGCTTCTTACTTACCCCACTTCTTATAATCAGATATTATTCGGAACAGTACAGGAAGCATGGAATATGGGAGCAGCCGCTGTCGGAGCCACCATTTATTTCGGCTCGGAAGAAAGTCGCAGACAGATCATTGAGATTGCAGAAGCCTTCGAACATGCTCATGAACTAGGTATGGTAACCATTCTCTGGTGTTATCTCAGAAACAGTAACTTTAAGAAAGATAAAACAGACTATCATGCTGCTGCAGATTTAACCGGACAGGCTGACCATCTTGGTGTTACCATTCAGGCAGATATCATAAAACAAAAACTTCCGGAAAATAATGGTGGTTTTACAGCTATCAACTTCGGAAAAACAGACCAAAGAATGTATACTCAACTCACTTCCGATCATCCTATTGATCTTTGTCGTTATCAGGTAGCTAATGGATATATGGGAAGAATAGGATTGATTAACTCCGGTGGAGAATCAAAGGGAGAGTCAGACCTGAAAGAAGCAGTCACAACAGCCATTATTAATAAAAGAGCAGGCGGAATGGGACTCATTAGTGGACGAAAAGCCTTCCAGCGGCCTATGAATGAAGGCATTGAACTTCTTAATACCATTCAGGATGTTTATCTGAATGATACTATCACAATCGCATAAAATAATGTTGAGGTATACTTTATTCGTATTATAATTCGGAGATTTCACTTTTTTGAAGAAATCACAAGAGCGTTTTTTATCTTTGGCGAAGCGTAAGAATGGAATACCCGGTACTCTTTCCTTCATTTAAGAGAAGTTCATTTTGACTTCTTCGAAAGAGTAGGATTAGGCACACCAGGATAAAACATTTTGACACAATTAACCCTGCTGATATGACGATCCGAAAAATGGATAAAGGAGATTAGCTTTACATACATGCAAACGTGAATTTATATTTTTATAATACAGACTATATGACTTTCGGATTTTAGTCATTTTCCTCTTAAAAAGAAGATAAAACTTATAGACAAAAATGAGTTTATGTATAAAGATAAAAAAGATTTTCCTGTTTCTTTTATTTATATTATTATCCAAGGGTATTGTACTTGCTCAATACATGGAACATCCGGTAACAGAGGAATTATTTCCCGAAAATGAACCTGTTCTGGATACCATATATGTAGCCAAAAATTTATCGGTAGATCTACAGGAGGTTGCCAGAAGAATTACTTCCTGGGCAATTACCAGTCGTTTCCCTACGGCCCGTCTTTTTGATATTCAGATAGAATCCGTTCTGCCTGTTTCTTATCAGACCAAATTATATGGAGAAGATTATGAAAAAGGTAGATATACCCATCAGAATCGGATAAGAGTTGCAGTTAATCTTCCGTTTATAAGAAAAAAGAACTGGATTTCCACTGTTGCATTCAGGTATAAATATGAAAATACGGGATTTAGTGACATAGAAAATGTTTCTCTGAAATACCCTCAGGTTCATCATGACGATCCGCTCAAGTCTCATTTCTATGTAGGGAGCCTTATTAATACTTATCTTTCCATATTGTTCAATAAACCGGTAGCCTATAATTTGATTTTGTTGGGAGAGGGCTCTCAACATGGATTGGAAAGGGTATCCGGTATTGTCCTTGCAAATATGATTTTGAAAAAGAACGACCGTACTGCTTTGACTGTTGGACTCGCCGGTTTCATCAATTCCAGATTACGAATTCCTGTTTTACCTGTCTTTTCCTTCGATTATAGCTTTACGGATGGATGGGCTTTTTCCAGTGTGTTGCCTGCTTTTATCTATATGCGGAAGACATTTGACCGGAACGGCCGCTTATCACTTGGCTCGGAATTTAACAGTAATAACTTTTATCTTTACCCTGAACCGGGAAATTATCTTTTTAATAAAACCGAAATAAGGCCGGGGATTATGTATGAACATTATATTCATGATAAAATTATCCTCACATGCAAAACCGGTTTATTATATGTATTACAAGGACAACTGATTCCGGAGAATAAAACATCTGCCGATAAAATTCTTAAGAGTAAAGAACATATAACCGGATATTGGAATATTGGTTTTTCATACAGTTTTTTCTGAACCGAAATTCCGGGTGTATTAAAATGCAAGAATTTTTATTTCGATATTCTTTCCTATGTGGTCGGAGTTAATACAGATTTTTTACCTGAAAGATCTATATAAGAAAAAACAAATAGGGAATTTGTTCGGTTTATTTTTGTGGCGTTGACTATTATTTATTTACAAAAGCAGTGAGTAGAAGTCAGCTAATTTGTAAAATATTTTATTTTTTCAGCTATTGTTCCATTTTAATTTAATTCTTATGCCTTTTCTTCCTACTTTTTACCTTTTACTTTCTATTTCCTCTGTTATATTTTTGTAGTTTTGTCCCACGTTTAAAAGTTTTAATCAAATAAAACCCATAGAAGAGGATGGATGTAAAAAAAAGAGGATTTTTCTCCTATGTAGTATTGACGCTAAAAGGAATAGCTATGGGAGCTGCAGATGTAATTCCCGGTGTATCAGGAGGAACAATTGCATTTATTTCCGGTATTTATGAAGAATTAATTAACTCTATAAAACAGCTGGACGGAACTGCGGTAAAGTTGTTTTTTTCTTTTAAATGGAAAGAGGGCTGGAAAAAAATCAATGGAAAGTTCCTGTTGGCTGTATTTGTCGGAATAGGCATATCTATTTTTTCTCTTGCAAAATTAATGACTTATTTATTGAATAATTATCCTATTTTTACCTGGTCTTTCTTTTTCGGTCTGATTATTTCATCTTCTTTATTAGTTTCAAAAGAAGTAACACGATGGAAAGTTTCTACCATCATTTCATTGCTTGTCGGTATCACGGCAGCTTATTTGATTACCGTGTTGTCACCGGCCTCTACTCCCCATACCTGGTGGTTTATTATTATTTCCGGGGCAGTTGCTATCTGTGCTATGATACTACCTGGTATTTCCGGTGCATTTATTTTATTGTTAATGGGGCAGTATGCTTTCCTGATGGATGCCGTAGGAAATTTTAATATAAAAATAATCCTATTATTTATTTTTGGTGCAGTGATTGGACTTATTAGTTTCTCACACTTATTATCCTTTTTATTGAAAAATTTTCATAATGCGGTTATTGCTGTCCTTACGGGTTTTATGGTGGGTTCACTTAATAAAATATGGCCCTGGAAGAAAGTGTTGGAAACATATGTTAACCGTCACGGAGAAGTTCTTCCACTGGTAGAAAAAAATATTTCTCCTTTTGCTTATGCAGAAGTTCCTGGTGCGGATTCTTATCTTTGGCAGGCTGCTTTTTGCTGCATAGCCGGTTTTCTGCTTATCTTTATTATTGAAAAAGCAGGGGATAAGATAAAAGTCGGACGGACAGCAGAAAAATAAATTTCTTTTAATTATATTCCGGTTTTTCTAAGAATGGAAATATCGAAATAATAGCAAGTTTATTTATTAGATAGCCATAGGGAATTGAAAAGTGGGTACAAAAATATCCGATTGATTTTTATAGAGGGAATTTCTGTAGAAAAGACAACGCTATCAATATATTTCAGATTCGGTGATTTGATACGGAGAAAAATGAATTATTCACATATTATTCTATATGGCTTGCCGGGTCGTAATTTTAATCAGTAAAAATACCATCGGTCCATCAAACCTGAATTTCTTTGAGTGGATCCCAGAATACCCGCTTATGCTTGTATATTTTGTTATTAATTACCCGAATTCTTTCTGATTCCAACAGACGTTGCATTTCTTTGGCGTTTCCAAAGGATTTTTTTCCTGTCAGTACTCCCTGGTTATTTACTACCCTATGTGCAGGCAGTTGTGGTTCGGATGAATCAGAATTGCATTTACTTATGATACGACCTACCAGCCTTGCCATACGCGGATAACCAATTGCTTTTGCAATGGCACCATAGCAGGTCACACGTCCGTAAGGTATTCTTTTTACTACCTCATATACAGCTTGTGTAAATTCTTCTCTTTCCTGTGGTGTCATTATCCAAAAGAATAAATGAAGTATAACAATGGATACATGTTGACCATATTATATCAACTTTTACTAGAATACAAAGATAATAATTAAGTTAAATTTGGTAAATATAATATTGGAATTTTTTTATTCTTTTTTTACAGGAGGAAAGAATCATAAGATAAATAAATGGACTTTCACCTATGAAAATATAAAAAGATCATAATTATTTTTTATTAAAATCTTCCTATTATTCATAATCAATAACTTTTAATAAAAAAGGCAGGAAGTAAAACCATCATATATTTTTAAGGAAAACCTGTTAAACCGTTAAAGCAATCTTTCTTATTCTTCCTGCCATGAGTGTTCAATCTTTTTTACCGATAAAAGAATATACATAGGCCATTCTTTATATGTAAGGTAAAATAATTTTCTTCGTCCGAAAAATCTTTTAATGAAAACATCTTATCTTTCCGGCAAAGAAATGATATGTGTTATTTTGACGCAAAGATACATACATTATTTTAATTAACAATGGAAATATGTGTTAAAATGACGCATGTTTGTTTGAAAATATTTTTATTACTTCTTTAAGTTAGAGGTTGGACTTATTTTATTAGAAAGATCAAAAAGAAAAGGAAATCAGATAAAAAAAGAATTATTTTTCTGATCAGAAATGAATTTCACAAAAGTTTATGGATTGTTTTGGTAAACCAGATGTTATTACCGGAAAAAGAGGAAATTATTATAATTATTAACTTTCAACTTTAGAAGTGAATGTTACTATTTAACAAGAGAAAGTAAAACAGAAAAAAATATATTCTTACTATTTTTATAAATTTAATAGGTTAAAAAGCAAGAAAGCAAATTCCCGAATTTTAAGTGATATCATTCAGGATGAAGGTATTAAGCTCCCGGATTTTATTTTGAGGTTAAAAGACATTCCCTTGTTTTTTTAAATAAACTTTTTATTTTTTAAATATTTAATTAAATTTGTCCCCATTATTTAACGAAATAGTAATCCCTCGTTTTTAACGTATCCGGAAAACAGAGTTAATCAGATGCATTTATTTCTTAAAAATACACTTTTTATTTTCTCTTTTTCTTCTGATAATTTGGAAGTTAACCGAATTGTATTAGAGAGAGAGAGAGAGAGAATCACTCACTAAGTAATTTACTAACCCGGGCGCGTAATACAAAATCTTCTTTAATTACGCAATATTTTCCTTCTTATTTTTTTATTCCGGTTTTTATTTTCCTAACGTTATTGTGCATAGGGATAATTTCGTTCAATAAATCCTTACGAAAGGAGCATCCCATACCATCTGCCCTTTATTCTTTCAATCCCCATACCTTCCGGATTAACCGGCACATTACCACATTGTCACATTATCAAATTAATATATACCTTACCTTGGTGAAGGCACGATGGAAGATTGTCCCTTCATTTATTTTATTCCGGAAAGAAGGTTTTATGCCTTTTTCCGGCTTTTTTATGCAAAAACCGGAGGACAGCAATGCCTTGTCCTTCCGGTTTTTCTTTTTCTCCTTTCCTGAGAAATTTCTAAAACAGATAAATAAAACAGAAAAAGAAGATGAGAAGAGATTACTTTTTTCTTTCCCGGATGCTACTACCTGACAGGTGGGGCATCTGCTGTATTGTATGTTTCCTTCTGCTTGGGTTGCAGATAAACGCCCAGAACTTCCGGCCCAATGTGGACAATGTATTTGTGGACCCGGGCGGGAGTGCCCGCTGGAATGTGCTTTCCAATGATGAGCTGGGAGGCAGCCACTGGTCGGAGGTAACGGTTGAAATAGTCACTGCTCCCCAGCATGCTTCCTCCGTGTCGGTGGAAGGGGCGATGAAGCTGATTTCCTATACGCCACAGCCGGGTTTCTGGGGACGTGATTCGCTGGAGTATTCGGTATTTGCCCCGGATGAGAATGCCACGAAAACGGCATGGGTCTATATCAATGTCACTAACCAGCCGGATAACATGTATACGGATATGTGTACCACCCAACCCCCTACCCAGATCTGGGGAATCGATTATACCCGCACGGATGAAATGATACTAAGCCCTTACCAGAATACATTGGTGGGAGACATTGATAATGATAGTATTGTGGAAATAATTGTGTGTATGAACCCTAGTAACAGTGCCATTAATGAAATTTCCCGTCCTTCTTCCCAACTAGCTATTTACAAAGGGAATGACCTTTCTGTTCCTCCCCGGATTATAAATACGGTCAGCATGTATAACTGGGACCTGAATACACGCTATGGAATTGTCAAAACCCGGCTTGCAGGAAAAGATTCTACCCTTATTGTCGTGCTGGAAAGCGATTTTTATGTAAGGGCATATAGTTATAACGATGAATTAATCTGGCAGAGCGATGAGGTATATCATACCAGTTCCTATAATTATGTCTCCCCTGTTTTTGCCGATTTGAACCAGGATGGGATTCCTGAAATCATGGCACATGGTAAAATATTCGATTCACGAACCGGAAAGTTACTATGTTCCACCCCCAGGCATTTGCTACCGGCAGGAATATGAGCATGCCCATTGTGGCTGATTTATACGGAACCGGCGTGGTGAATATGATCTTTGGAAATTATATTTATACTGCCAATGCGGACCTGAGTGGTGTGACCCTTGTGAATAAAATAACACCGGCCATTAACCCATCGGACCCGGATGCCCCTTCCGGCACATTACCAGCAATGCCTGACGGAGGAAGGGTATGTGTAGTGGATATAGATAATGATGGAAAACTTGATTTGGTTATTAGTTTGGTTTCCGGAAACAATACGTTTATTTATATTGCTGACCCGGAAACCGGAGTAATAAAAGCCTCAAAGTATATTCCGGAGGCAGGTTTCAGCAGTTACCCATTTGTAGGCGATATTGACGGGGACGGATATCCGGAGATTGTTTTCATTAAAAATCCGAGTACCAGTGAGCATAATGAGCATTCAGTGATATTAGCTTATAAATATGTGCCGGATAATCTGATTCTGCAGGAATTCTGGCGGTTATCCCATACGGATACCTCGGGAGCTACCGGCATTACCCTGTTTGATTTTAACCAGGATGGTATATCAGAGTTGGTTTACCGCGATGAAAACTACCTGCGCATTATCAACGGAAGCGGAATCCACCATGAAACAGGTCTGCCTTGTGCACCTTATGATCTGGCCTCTTTTATTTGTACCTCCGGAACCGGAACGGAATATCCTATCATTGCCGATGTGGATGGAGACGGACAGGCTGAAATTATTATTGTAGGGGGAGAAAATAAAACAACTGATAAGTATTGGTTGGGATACCTTTGTATCTTTAAGTCGGAATTTCCGGATACCAGCCCGTGGGCCCCTGCACGCAGGGTATGGAACCAGTATGCCTTTAACCCGGTTAACATCAACGAGGACCTGACCGTACCGCGATACCCCTTAAGCCCGGCCACCGAGT
>JAJQEC010000059.1 GCA_021201815.1 Candidatus Azobacteroides sp.
TATTTTAGACAAAGAATGATTCTCATGCAAACGTACGAGGGGAGTACCTTTGACGTAGTCAAAGGGGTGGGGTTTTTGAGTAATTATCTGGTTATTTTACCATGGGTTAACCCTTCCCTCTTTTGTTCCAAAAGAGTACTTCCCTTCGGGGAAGGGAAGAGTGGTGGGGTTTCTGAGTAACAGTCCGGTTTATTTTACCGTGGGTTAACCCTTCCCCCTTTCGTTCCGAAAGAGTACTTCCCTTCGGGGAAGGGAAGAGTAGCCGGGTAATCAGAAAAGGAAGCACTTTAAACAAAACAACCATTTTTATTAAATTACATACATACACACAATAACACAACATGAAAAAAGTATCTCTTTTAACAATTACACTTATTCTTTGGGGTTGCTTTCTGCCTGTTCTGACAAAAGCAGCAGCACCCCTTCTGATAAAGGAGCTGAAATGTGAAAATCTCATTAATCCCAATGCAATAGATAATACAACTCCGCATTTCAGTTGGAAGAATCAATCTGCCGGAAACAGGAATATACAGCAACAATACTATGAAATTGAAGTTGCCTCTGACAGCATGTTACTACTGAATGGAAAGGCGGATTACTGGCAATCCGGCAAAATAAAATCTTCTTTCTCCGTGATGATTCCTTATAACGGAAAATCACTCTCTTCCCGTTCTCTTTGTTATTGGAGAGTAAAAGTCTGGGATGACAAAGGAAAAAGCACACCCTGGAGTGATATTGCCCGCTTTGGTATCGGCATACTTAATAACGAGATGCAGGGAAGCTATATTGGTATCTCTGAAGAAGCCGGAAATATAGCCAGCCCTTTATTAAGAAAGAAGTTTATTCTCCGGGACAAAAATACCGCGTTCCTGCATGTAAACACATTGGGATATCATGAAGCTTACGTAAACGGACAAAAAGTAAACCCGGATGTTCTTTCCCCTGCCGTGTCCCATCTCCACAAACGTTCTTTAATAGTTACCTACGACATTACCCCGCTCCTTCAGGAAGGAGAAAACGAAATCCTTCTGTGGCTTGCCAAAGGATGGTACCGGAATAATACTTTTAATGCCGTATACAATGGACCGTTGGTAAAAGCACAACTGGATATGTTACAACAAGGTAAATGGAATACCATTCTCACAACAGATAAAACATGGACCGGCCGTCCCGGAGGATATACAGAAACAGGCACCTGGCAGGCACTTCAGTTCGGAGGGGAACGTGCTGACGGACGTCTGATTCCCCAAAGCCTGGAAACAGAAGCATTGAACAGTCTGGAATGGTATCCTGTCGTTGAAAAGTCAGTCCCGGAACATGCTGTTTCCCCGGAAATGACAGAACCGAACAAAATAAAGGAAACAATACCGGTACAACATATCCGCCAGTTAGACCAAAGCACCTGGTTGCTGGATATGGGAAAAGTCCTGAACGGATGGTTTGAAATTTACCTGCCTCACGCAAAAGAAGGAGAAGAAATTTTAATGGAATATACGGATTATCTGGATAAAGACGGAAACTTTCTGGATCAGGGGCAACACGATATTTACATTGCAGCCGGAAACAAAAAAGATGTATTCCGGAATAAATTCCATAATCATGCCTTCCGTTACGTAAAAATATCCAACCTTTCTGCCGCTCCGGAAAAAAAGGATATAAATGCCTACCTCATCTATACGGATTTCCGGAAAACGTCTTCCTTTGAATGTTCCGACCCGGATTTGAATGCCATCCATGATATGATTCAGTACACCATGCAATGTCTTACCTACAGCGGGTATATGGTAGATTGCCCTCACTTGGAACGTGCCGGATACGGAGGAGATGGAAATTCTTCTGCGGAAACCCTACAGACCATGTATGATGTAGCACCTCTTTACACAAACTGGATACAGGCATGGCACGATACCATGCGCGAAGGAGGAAGTATTCCGCACGTAGCTCCTAATCCCGGAGCAGGTGGGGGTGGCCCGTACTGGTGCGGATTTATTATTATGGGCCCCTGGCAGACTTATCTCAATTATAATGATGACAGGCTGATCCAGAAATATTATCCGACCATGAAAGAATGGCTCGGATACGTGGAAAAATATACGGTTAACGGATTACTGGGCCGTTGGCCGGACCTGCCTTATCGTGACTGGTTCCTGGGGGACTGGCTTGCTCCCATAGGAGTAGATGCCGGTTCACCTCTCTCCGTTAGTCTGGTCAATAATTGTTTTATCAGCGATTGTTTTTCTACTATGGAAAAAATCGCCACTATTCTCGGAAAAACAGAAGAAGCCCGGGAGTATGCAGTCCGTCGGGAAAACCTGAACCAATTATTACATACTACTTTTTATAATCCGGAGCAGAGAACCTATGCCACTTCTTCCCAGTTAGATATGGCTTATCCCATGCTGGTAGGCGTTACTCCTTCCTCAGAATATCAAAAAGTAAAAGATAAATTAGTAGCCCTTACCTCGGAAAGAGATAAAGGACACATCGGAGTAGGGCTGGTAGGAGTTCCCATCCTTACCAAATAGGCTATCAATAATAGGGAGGCGGATTTTATGTATGCTATGCTTAAAAAACGCGATTATCCCGGCTATCTTTATATGATAGATAATGGTGCCAATACCACCTGGGAGTACTGGAGCGGCGAAAGAAGCCGGGTACATAACTGCTATAACGGAATCGGTATGTGGTTCTATCAGGCGCTCGGTGGTCTCCGTACAGATGAGGAAAATCCCGGTTATAAACATGTCTATATCGATCCCCAGATTCCCAAAGGAGTAACATGGGCGAAAGTAACAAAAGAATCTCCGTACGGAACCATCCTGCTTGACTGGAAACTGGAGAAAAACAAGCTTATCCTGAATATTACCCTTCCTGTAGGCACTACCGGTACAGTAATTTTACCGGAAAATGCCGGAAAATATGTCCTGAATAAAAAACAATTTGAAAAAAATACCGAAGGAATGCATCCCATTGAAAATGGAAAATATATCTTTGAAATTGCGTTGCAATAATAATCTCACTAATTCCCCTCTTCCCTCAAAGAAGGGGAGTACCTTTTGGCTCCGCCAAAAGGGGTGGGATTTCTGGATAAAAATCCGGGGTATTTTACCGTGGGTTAACCCTTCCCTTTTTCTACGAAAAAGGTACTTCCCTTCGGAGGAAGGGAAGAGTGGTGGGCACCCGAAGAACTTATAATGCAAACACAACTTAACTAAACATAACACTATTAATTATGAAACACATTCTTTCTTTTCTACTCCTTGCAGCCACATTCTTTGCCTGCACACAGGAGAAACCCATGGCAGGAAATCCTGTTTTCCCCGGCTGGTATGCCGATCCCGAGGGAATTATCTTTGATAATCAGTACTGGATCTATGCCACTTACTCTGCACCATACGAACAACAGGTTTTTATGGACGCTTTCTCTTCCTCCGATCTGGTGAACTGGACAAAACATGAGCGGATAATCGATACTACTTCCGTTACATGGGTAAAAAGAGCCTTATGGGCACCGGCTATTATACAAAAAGGTGGATTATATTACCTTTTCTTCGGAGGGAATGATATTCAGAGCGATGACGAATACGGCGGCATTGGTGTGGCGGTAGCTGATAAACCGCAGGGACCCTTTAAAGATCATCTTGGTAAACCTCTTATTGATAAATTCTACCACGGAGCACAGCCTATCGACCAGTTTGTTTTTCAGGACAAAAACGGCAGCTATTACATGTATTATGGCGGATGGGGACATTGCAATGTCGCGAAACTTAATCAGGACTTTACGGGTTTTGAACCTCTTCCCAACGGGGAAATGTTTATGGAAGTTACTCCCGAAGGCTACACAGAAGGTCCTTTTATGTTTATCCGGGACGGAAAATATTATTTTATGTGGTCGGAAGGTGCCTGGACCGGTCCTGACTATTGCGCATCCTATGCCATTGCCGACAGTCCGTTCGGACCTTTCAACAGGATTGAGAAAATATTACAGTCGGATCCCGCTATTGGCACCGGTGCCGGGCATCATTCGGTCATCCATGTACCGGAAACGGGCAAGTACTATATCGTCTACCACCGCCACCCATTGAATGATCCGGACGGCAATCACCGGGTTACCTGTATTGATGAAATGCACTTCGACGAAAACGGTTTTATAAAACCGGTAATCATTACCAACGAAGGTGTACAGGCACACTCTTTAAAATAATATTTTTGGTGAATGTATATACATGAATTCCGGAAGTAATTTTTTACCGATCCCTATGAAAGCAGAAGAACTTTTGTTGCTGCAAGGATGAATAGTTATTTATTTCCATACTTTTTAGAGTATAAAACAGATTGCAACAAAAGAACCGGGTAAAACTTTCAGTATACTAATAAGGCTGTCTCAATATATAAAAATGAGACAGCCTTTTACTAATAATTATATTCTAATTACTTGTATTAAAAAAATACATGGCGCTTCCATGCGTTCGCTTATAAAATAAGTATTTTCCGGTAAACAGTTGTGTTACCTTATTCTTTCCATTTCTGTAAAGGAAAATTGTTTACCCTCTCCCGGATTTCCTTACCCGGGATGAACTTCATGTGGATACTTTTTAATGTACTGGGAGTAGAATCTTCTTCTTTTACCATCCCAAGACTTTGGAGTGTTACTTTAAAATATCCCAGTTCGCCCAGTTGAACTGTCATACCCAACTCCAGGTACCGGGGGATACTCTCAAATAGATACTCAATAGCTGTAGATGCCTCTTGTACAGTAAGCGATGTGTGGCGTACCATGTCTTTTATTAACATTTTACGGTCGACATGAGTCAATGATTTTGCTACCAGATAGTGCTTCGGGGCAGCATCTCTGTCCAGGGGATTTAATTTTTCCTGAACGGTGTAATGAATTGCCATAGGCTGAATTTATTTTAAATTAATACTAAAAAAATTGTATACAAATATAATATATTTTATGTAAAAATGCAAATATATTGCAGATTATTTTTTTATTTATGCAGTAATATATTGATTTATAGAAGTATAAAATGCATTGTTTTTAAGTCAAAACGAACTACGTAGTTCGACGGTGGAGAACCACGTAGTTCTATGAGGTCGAACTACGTAGTTCGATGGGGGTGAACTACGTAGTTCTAAGGCACCAAACTACGTAGTTCGAAGAGGGTGCGGTTAAGACCTTATTTTTCAGTTGCTTTCAGATTCGACTTTAAAATAATTCCGCTAGTCATAAAAAGGGAGGTATGTGAAGAATAATTCATCCTGTAAAAAAAATAAAAAATAACTGTAACTGTAAGAAGGGATTTATCAACTTTTTTATGTATCCAGGTACTATAACTCATGAAATAGCGCCATGGGCTGAGGTAGCATGGCTGGTTATATGACGCCGCTATGCGGTTTTGAAGACAATTTTATTAATTTAAGATTGTCTTTCTTCTAATTCAATCGTTTTTCACAACTGTTTCTCTCCTGAAAATAGATTTTATAAAAGATTTTCCTCAAGTTGACAACATTGGTTAATATGCCAATGTGATAATGTGAAAATAAGGGAATATCCCACTATGTATAGAGTTATTTCACCCAGCAGCCACGGAGTGGCGACATATCATTAGCCGTGATGCTTCAGCCTACGGCTCTCTTTCTGGAAACGTATAAACGACATAAAATTATACCTTTTTACTTACCAAAATATAAAAACAATAATTAATTAATCTGTTATTTTATAACGTTTTATTAATTTAGAGATTTACCAAAAGCCTACTTGAATAAGAAAAAAGCAATCTGGTCATCTTATTTTTGTAAAAATGAATCATTCTGTTCCGGTTACCTTAATATATCTGAACCATGAAAATGAAAAACATCTTCCTTTATGTGATTTTTTCCGTTTATATATCTCCTTTGATTGCATATTCCCAAAGAACGGAGCTACCCACTACTTCTGAAATAATTGAAATAATATACAAAGAAATAAGTACTCCTGAGGAATTTGATGAGATCCGCAATGACCTTGCCGGCAATTACAAATTAACTGCTGATATCGAACTGTCGTATTTTGAACCGATTGGCAGTTTAACGGAAGCTTTTACAGGTTGCCTGGACGGGAACGGATTCCAACTATGTGTTTTATCGTTTAAATCCTATCAGGGTGAAAACAATGCATTGTTCCGTTATGCCAGGAATGCTTCTTTCCGGGATTTATTAATAACCGGAGGAGTGCTTGAGGGAAAGGACTATACGGCTACTTTAGTGAGCAGATGTGCAGGCACGACATTCGAACGGATAGGAATCGAGGATATTTATTTAAAAACCAGCGGAAAGGTTGCCGGACTGGTATGTATCACTGAAAGCGGAGAGGAAACACTTATTAAAGATTGTTATATTAAAAATACCGTTGTTCTTGGGGAAGGTTTAGCGGCAGGATTTGTTGGTATAGCAAATGATATCCGTATTGAGAATTCGTATTTTTATGGCCGTGCTGTCAATCATTATTATAATGAAATAGGTGAACCCCTTTCGTTACATAGTGCGGCATTTCTTTATTTAGTAAACAATGAAAATATTATATTACGGGGTTGTGTATATCTGGGTGATCCTGATGGTATATACGGTACGCTTCTGTTTGTAAGCTTGAAAGAGATGGCTACTCCATTAGCAGAGAAATCCTCCTGCTATACAACTACCGAAGTAAAAGAGGCATTGGATCTTTTCCCTCATCCTGATTATCCGGGAATGCCCGATGAAGGCCATTGGATGGATTTTGCGGATTTTACCCGGACCCAATATGAAAAAATAGGCTGGGACTTTGAGAAAGTATGGGCAATCGGTTCCGATGGCTTGCCCGGTTTTAAAGACAGAATAGGAGAGACTTCCGTGAAAGAGAAGCCTTCTTCCTTGCAGGAAAAAAATACCTCTGTAACCAATCTGGGAGACGGCGCAGAAATTACAGTGCGATGGCCGGCTATAATAAAGATTTATACACTCTCAGGCATCCTTATCCGACAACTGGAAATAAATGAAAAGCAACTCGTGGCTTTACTTCCCGGAACATATATCTATCAAGCCGTTTCCGTTGAAAAAACAGAAACCGGTAAAATTTACGTAGGAAAATAGGTAGCACCACCAAGCAGAACTTTTATTCATCTACTTTAATCAAAAATAGAAAATGTAACATATACCCTCTTCTTGATTCTTGATTCTTGACTCTATCTAAATCTAAAATAACCAATTATGAAAATGAACATTACAAAAACACTTCCTTTCCTTCTTGCCATTTTTGCCATGACAATAGGAGATATGCAGGCAAAAATAAAAGTAGCCTGTATCGGTAACAGCATTACCGGTGGATACAGTAATTATCCCACTCCGTTGGCGCGGATGCTCGGAGATGAGTATGAAGTAGGAAATTTCGGGAAAGGCGGAACCGGTATTTTCTTTAACAGGGATCCTGATTATGTATTCTTTAATACCACGGAATGTGCAAATGCCGTCGCTTTTAATCCGGATATTGTGGTGATTAAGTTCGGAGCAAATGACTCCGGAAATGAATACTGGGGGCAGGCGGGTGCTGCAACAACTTTCAAAGCCGAATATATACAGCTTATCAATAAGTTCCTGGCGCTTTCCCCCCAGCCGGAAATTATCCTTTGTCAGGCTCCGCCGATGTTTCCGAATGCTTATTTCGGCTCCGGTACAGCAAGAGATAAGGTAGCACGGGAGCAAATGCAGCCTATTATCCGGGAACTTGCGGAAGAATTTAATTGTAAGGTAGTGGATTTATACACTCCATTAACAGACAAACGGGAATACTTTCCCGATGACCTGCATCCCGACCATCAGGGAGCTTGGGTAATCGCGCAACAGGTATATGAAGGGATTACCGGAAACCCCTTTACCATGAATCCGGGAGGTGTTAGTATTTCTGCCCGCGAAATAGATCTGACCGGTTCGGATATCAGGCTGAATGAGGAAGGTTATCTGGAAGGCGGCTCAGACGGAAAAAGTATAAGTTTTCCGGTGCATTTCGGATCTTCTCATTCTTATTCGCTTATCCGAGTGGAGGCAAAACTGAATACTTCTCTTTCCGGTACATGGGACTTGTATCTTGATGAAGAAACGTCTCCGTTTGTTTCTCTTCCGGTTGACAATTTCAATCAACAGGCATTTTCCACAGGTGAATTGCTATATGACCGGGAAATTACCGGTATCCGTACGGTGACATTAAAATGGAATGACCAGGACGCCTTTGTCAGTCACATTACATTTAAAGAAGCATGTACTCCGTTTGTCCCGGAAGAAGGACAGGAATATTATATCGCAAATATCTCCAACGGCCGGGTGTTAGATGCGGAAACCGGAAAGGATTATCCTGTAGTTTCCCTGGCTGCATATGATCCCATGGCGGAATCACAACTATTTGTGTTCGAACGTTTTTCTTATGATATGTACAGAATACGTCAGGTAGCATCCGGACTGTATCTGAAAAATATATCAGCCTCTCTCCGAATCGATAATCCGGGAGGAAGTGACTATAATTTTCTGGGAGGAAATGCGCCTCAGTTCTCCTGGTGTGTCGAAGCTATAGCGGAAGGATGCTATGGAATATATGTACCGGAAAAAAATTATATAGGAAGGCGGATGGCGGAATTACCATCAAGCGTTCTCGGATCAAAAACACCTCCGTTGACAGAACTGGATTACTGGCGGATAATAAAAAAAGAAAATATGCCTGCTTCCGTTCCGGGAATAACAGAGGGTTCCGGAATCCGGATTCTTGGCGAACAGGGAACTGTTAGGATAAAGGATATGCAGGAAACAGATGAAGTAGCTATATACAACCTGCTCGGAAGCAAGATGTATCATCAGGTTGCCGGAAACAGTTCCGTGTCGGTAAGCGTACCGCAGGGAATATACCTGGTAACTGTCCGGGGCAATACTTCTACGGTCGTAAAAAAGGTACTGGTACGGTAGTTTGTGGCGGGAAAGAGTAGAAGGGAGGTATAATGTAGTTGATCTTCAGGTATCTCCCTCTTCCCTTCTCCGAAGGGAAGTACTCTTTTGGAACAAAAGAGGGAAGGGTTAACCCACAGTAAAATAAACCGGACTGTTATCCAAAAACCCCTCCCCTTTGACGAAGTCAAAGGTACTCCCCTCGTACGTTTGCATGAGA
>JAJQEC010000138.1 GCA_021201815.1 Candidatus Azobacteroides sp.
TTAGCAAAACAAATTTGATTATTTACATAGTATCTTCTTCGAAGGGGAGAGTGAGTGAGGTACTGAATATATTTCTTAATTCGATTCCATATCGGGAGTATCCGACTGTTTAATTAAACGATATCCGAGATCGGATTTTTTTACATTTTCCAGCAAAAGGGAAATATTTTGTCCCCAGTATTTTTCCATATCCATGGAAATCCAGTAATCGACTTTTCTTTGCGCCAGTTTTATTTTAAATACCGGGCTCACCACTTCTCCCTCAGCTTTTATGTATAAGTTTGTTTCTTCCGCATTTTCTTCAATAGGAAATAAAAGATATTTCCTGAAAATGTCAAAAGGCAATTCATATTCATGGATTCTTTCTCCTTTCTGGCTATTATCCATTTCTATCTGGTCCACCAGAATATATCCCCCCGGACCGGTCTGGTTATCAACAATTCTGATGGTTGCTTTTCTTCCTTTGTATTCTTTTACTTCCCAGGTAAACCACTCTAATCCCTCGCTTTCATCCGGAGGATAAGAAATATAAATACTATTTCCTTCTACCAGTAATTCTATATAAGTTCCTGGCTGTGACCCTCCTCCCATAAGAAAGTTAATATAGTCTCGTTTGATTTTAAATTCTTCGGAAGTCAGTTGTCCTTCCGAATTTTCACCGCCATGGAAACTGCTGGCAAGATACCTGCCCAGAACCCCTTCTATTTCCTTTGGTCCGGCATACCTGCCTTCGGCAGGAAACGATCCGAACGCATTTCCTTCTATCTTCCACTTATTAAAAGTCCCGGACTCAAAATCATCTATTACAATCGTATTATTACAACTGCTGGTAATGAATAATACCAGTCCGTAAAGAAACAACGCTATTTTTTTCATTTCTATATTGTCAGAGAATTAACCGGTACAGAACACATTTTACTCCTAATCGTCCGGGTATGTTTATTTATATTATGTATTAATATAATGATTAAGTGAGGGTAAAGTTCTGCGATTTCTATTTTTTTTCTTATAAATTGAGGTTTCTGTTTTTCCGTTTTTTTTCTTTTCATTCTCTAAACAATTTTTTACTTTTTATGTTTAGATAAATAAGATCAAATAACAATGGTTAATAAAATCAAAGAAGGACAGTATTATTCTGAAGTTCTATATATAACATACACGCTTTATTTTTTAGCGGCTTTATCTAATTAAAAATTATTCTATGTTTGGCAAAATATTTACCTGGTTCTATTTTGTAATGATTCTGACAGATGGATATATTTTTCATATGTACATCAGCAAATTTACAGATAATATCCTTCTGCGATCATTGTGGTTCTTACCTTCCATCCTTCTTCTGGCCGGACTTATTTTCTTTTTTTACTTCGATTTCGGAGAGGCCTGGAGGGATATGTTTTCAATTATTTATATGCTGATTGCATTACCAAAGCTTGTTTTTACCGTGTTCTCTTTACTGGATTTCCCGTTGAAATATTTCTTTACATGGAAAATATATCCTTTTACTTTATTAGGATTATTATTAGCGGTCGGAGTATTCTGTATTGTTTTTTACGGAGGGATATTCGGAAAAGATAATTTTAAAATAAAAAGAGTGGACTTTGCCTCGCCTGATTTACCCTCTTCTTTCGACGGATACCGGATTGTCCAGATTTCCGATATGCATTTAGGAAGTTGGGAAAATAACCGGAAAACCATCCGGCGTGTAGTCAGTATGATAAACAATGAAAAAGCCGATATCATATTATTTACAGGAGACCTGATAAATCACCGGGCAGTGGAAATAATAGGTTTTGAAAATATTCTTTCTCAGTTAAAGGCTCCGGACGGGGTATACTCTGTTATGGGAAACCATGACTATGGGCCTTATTATGACTGGGACAGTAAAGAAGCGGAAATACAGAATATAAAAGACCTGATGCAAACAGAAAGGGATATGGGCTGGACCCTGCTCAATAATACACATACCTTTATTACACGCGGAAATGACAGTATCGCACTGATCGGAGTAGAAAACTCAGGCAATCCTCCTTTCCCTGATTACGGAGATCTTCCCGCAGCCATGAAAGGGACATCAAAAACCGCTTTTAAGTTATTAATGAGCCATGACCCGACACACTGGCGGCGGGAAGTACTGGATACGGATATTAACCTGATGCTTGCCGGACATACTCATGGTACCCAATTTGCACTCGGACCCTTTTCATTTGCGGCTTTTGTATATGATGAATGGCGCGGCATGTATAAAGAAGAAGACCAGGGATTGTATGTGAATCTGGGGATTGGTTTTGTCGGATTGCCTTTCCGTTTTGGTGCATGGCCGGAAATAACGGTAATCACGTTGAAAAGTAAAAAGTAAAAGGATATATAAAGGAGGATAAAAGATGCAGCATCTTTTATCCTCCTTTTATTTTCAAACAGATGAATGACAAGTCAGACGGTGTAGTATAAAAAAATAAATCTGACTTTCCATGCTTTCTGTTAAGTCAGATTTATTTTAAATATGTTCATAAAAAAGAATGTTTTCCGGAAAAAGATCAGGTAGGAATTTTTATTTTTACTTCTTTCCTTTTTAATTCATAATACAGATTCTGAAAGTGATGAACAAATTTTATAGGAACGCTGTAGCGGCTTCCATCCGGAGTACATAAATAAAAATCACCTTCGTATTTCGTTAAAAAAATATCCGGGTTATATATATCACTGTCATTAAATACGATTTTCTCATCCTCCGTTTTTTTTCCACCACTGTGTAGTAAAATGTCTTCTGTTAATTCTATTGCTGCGATATCTTTGTATTTATGAATTCCGGAATTGGTGTCCACAGAGGTATCCCTCACTTCAAATATCTTTGAAAATGATATCTTAGGCCTGTTAAAGCCTACCGGCAAATGTGAGATGCATTTTACCAAATTCCCTTTTCTCAGTTCTCTTGGATTAATCATATTTGATCTGCTTATTTCAGTTGTGAATATGTTATTCATAAACAACCGGTGAAATGATTTTGTTTAGTAGCTTCCCGAATAAAAAAACAACTTTCGGTCGTCCGGAAACCGGACCCGAAAGTTGCATGAATAAAAAGAATCTGCTCAAGTTACCAAATTAAATAAAAATGAAAAAATAGATGCTGTTTACATTCTACTCAGTCTTTCTATTTTCATTCATTGAGTGGTAAACCTTTGTTAATTATAATGATTCTTTTTACGTAAAATTAATAATTCAGAAGAATCTTATTTGCTTTTTGATTCGCTACGACCACTTGATTCGCTACGACCACCTTTTGAACCTCTTTTGCTAGAACCAGAATCAGAGCTGCTGCTATCTTTTGATTCAAAACGTCCTTGAGAATCTCTTTTTTCGTTACGCATGTTTTGTCCTTTTGATCTTGAACTTTCACTTGTTTTCATAATTCAATGTTGTTTTTAATTGATAATAATATTAAATATGATCATTTGTTCTTTATACGTACATCCTTGATGCCATATTATTTTAAGCAAATGTCATCTGTTAAACATCTCTTCTTTTGGGATGGTTTATGAAAATGGGCTGAAAAAAATATTATTTAACCATTTACTAGCCTATTAAGTGTGATATTTACGTTTTTTGAGACCTTGAATAATAATTTTTGTATTTATTAATACTGACATTCATAACTTGATAAATTATTCATTTTAATGAGGGACAGGAAAATGTTTCTTGCAAGAGAAGCTTTTATTTTTATAAGATATATCAAAGCTGGTCCAATTGTCCATATACAGTTATAAAATTGAAAAGCCATATCTATTTTCTTATGTTACAGAAAGGAAGAGTATATAAAAGAAATGGTGAACCAAATTCGGAAAGGCATTGTTTTTTAAGAAAGTATATGTTTAATTTAAAAATAACGAACATGAGAAAAAATAAAGGACATCAGGAAATGCCTCACAATATTCCGCCGGAAATGCCTGATATACCGGACATGCCGGAAGAAATGCCAGAGGAAATACACGGGGAAACCGAGCAGGAGAATCCCGGACAGGAGGATAGTGAAGTAAATGTCGGTCATTTCGATGAAGACCGAGAATAAAAAGCATTGGAAAAATATGAAAGGTTAGAAAATGCTTGCCTCATTACACAAATAATTTATAAATAATAAAGAAGAGTTGTTTTAACTGATCGGTAACAAGTCACAGAAGCAACTCTTTTTATTTTACCGGAAAATATTTCCTTATAGAAACAGGATTTTCATATACCAGATAATAATCGTTGCTGTCTACCTGTTTAAATATCTTTTCTATCCTTCTGCCTTCAAGGTGATAAATACGAAGTTTCGATACTTAAAATTCCTACCATTTTACTGCAAAACAGATGTAAATACTTTATTTTTCCCCATCTTCCGGAGAGATTCTTTTTAGATTTGTCATCCTATTAATTTATTACTAACTAACAAATAAAAACAATGAAAAGAATCTACCTATTCTTATGCGTCCTACTGACATGTAGTTTCGCATTTTCCCAGTTGCCGAAAGCAGGGAAAAAGTATACGATTAAACATGTGGTTACCGGGTTATATATGACAATAGACCCGGATGAAACAGCGGCAAATGTTTCTACCATAGAGGAATATATAGGAGATGACACGCAGATTTTCGAGTTACCTGCTACTTCTGACGGATATTACAACATGGCTGTACTGAATAAATACGTTACAAAAAGTGCCAATAACAATTGGGACCCCATACTGGGAAACGACCCAGATATGGAGGCAGCCAAATTTTTATTAGTTCCGGAAGAAGAAAATATTAGAATCAAACATTTAGTGTTTGAGAATAGCGACGTATATTTTTCTCCTCAAGGCAGCCTGCCCGGTACTTATTGTTATTTGAATACAGGGCTGAACGCAGATGATGGCAGGTGGTTACTACAAGAATATATTGCACCTGATAAACTGGAAGTAGTACATTTCACTCCTGCTGCAGACCAGCTAAATGTATCATTGAATCCTTCTGTTTCCGTATTGTTTAATATGGCAATTACAGCTTCCGATTTAACAAAAATCACGATAAAAGATGAACAGAATAAAGAAGTTGCTAATGTAACCGCGTCCATCAATGGATTCCGGTTAAATATCTCCTGCAGCCAGTTGGAATTCAGTACTGTGTATACGATTTCTATTCCTTCCGGTACTATCTCCGGATACAACGAAAACTTAACATGGTCTTTCCGGACAGTAGATCCGATAGACATTGACCCGGAAAAAAGCTACTACCTCCGGTATGCAGATACGGAATTTTATTTAGGGCGGGCGAATGAGAACCAGGATACAAGAGTCAGTTTACAGGCTAAAAATCCGGATTATCTCCTGAAGTTCGTAGAGGTAGAAGGACGTCCGGATGTATATCATATTATCCGGGAAATGACCGGGGAATATCTTTATCAGAATGGATATTATGTACTGTTTGCTTCCGAAGTACCAGGTGGTTCCACTACAACCGTGAAAATAGAGAATGCGGATGGATATACTACTATCCAATGGATAGATAAATCGGATAATAATTACCTGGGAGCAAACTCTCCGGAGTTAAATGCAAATACCGCAGCCGATAAAGCGTTGGGTGGATATATCTACTGGAGCCTGGAAGAATTTGATGAAAATGTGCCGTTAGAAGTCTCTTCCCTTACTCCGGAGGAAGATGCCGGTCTGGTAGCAAAGAACACAGCCATTTCCGTAGCTTTCAATAAATCGATAGAGGCAGCGGATTTGTCAGGAATTACAGTGATAGACGAAAATAACAATGTATTACAGGGAATACAAGGTGAAGTTTCCGGACGGTATTTATATATTACCTATCCGGGAGAACTTGCCGGTTACACCACTTACACTGTCACAGTACCGGCCGGTACAATTGTCGATTATGCTTCTGAAATTAGCTGGTCCTTTTCTACGGCTAACCCCGTATTGCCTAAAGAACCCCGGTTGTACAATATCAAAAATGTAACCACCGGTTACTACCTCACATATCCTGAAACAGCCCCGGCAACAGAGTCCCTCTTTATGGTAGCAGAAAAAATAGATGGGGAAGGCTCTGAAAGACAAGAGTTCCGTTTTCTGAACACGGTACCCGAAAAACCGGATGTATTTAGCATTGCTGTTTTTTCAGGAGAATATATAAAGCGTGAAGAAGGTAGCAGCAAATGGCCCATGACAATCGCAGCCGATGAAATTTCCGAATTTACTACATTTAATTTTATCGCGGAAGGGGATGAACTTAAAATAGAAGTCGTTGCAAATGAAAATCAAGGTCTGTATTTAGGCGTAAACGACCAGACAACGTATGTTTGTTACCTGGATAAATGGAGCCCTTCTCAGATTTACTGGATATTGGAACCGGTAGATGAACCGATTGATATTTATAGATTTACTCCATCGGCAAATGCGGTAGGTGTACTACGGGATGCTGATATACAGGCAACCTTCAATCAATCTGTTAAAGCCATTGATCTTTCACTGATTGCTATTAAAGACCAGGATGGAAATGCCGTAGAAGGGGTAGTCGCCACGCTGGAGGATTATATCCTTACAATAGAACATGACGGTTTTGAATACGGGAAGACGTATACTGTTACGATTCCTGCCGGAACCATAGAAGACTTAACAGAAGAACTTAGCTGGTCATTTTCCACAAGAGAAGCACCTTCCATCCGGTCTACTACTCCGGCAAAAGATGCCACAGGAGTGGACATAGGCAATCTGGTTATCGAAATAATATCTTCGGATCCGATTCTTGATGAGAACTTTGATGGCATCAGCATAGAAGACGCTTCCGGAAATGCGATCTCAACAGGAACTATTTCTGCAACTAATAATACATTGTCTGTTCCGGTAAGTGATATGCTGGAATATAACACCTCTTACACGGTAACAATACTGGCCGGTACCATTACAGACATAGATGAATATAGCTGGACATTTATTACCGGGGATGTTCCTCACATGATATCTACTTCTCCTGTGGACGGAGCTACGGAAATAAAACTGACAGCGGCTATTACCGTATCTTTTGATAAGACTATTTATGAAGAGGATTTCTCCGCCATTACATTGAAAGATGCTTCCGGAGAAGAATTTCAGGACGCAATAAATAAAAGTGGCAGCCGGTTGAACATTTCCAAAAAAACACTGGAATACAATACGACTTATACGGTAACGATTCCGGCTAATTCGATAAAAGGAGTGACAGAAGAAATCACCTTCTCCTTCACTACGGAAAAAGGATTAGGCATCGGAGATGCGGAAGAAAATAGCGTAGCTGTCTATCCGGTTGTATCCAGAGGAAACGTAACGGTTCGTACACCAGGAGATGCCAGCCTCAGTGTAGTAGATATATCCGGAAATAAGCTGGCTATGTATGAGACAAAAGGCTTATTGGATATCTCCCTGGATTATCCGAATGGTTTGTATCTGATCCTGATAGAAAGTAAAGAAATGACTTCTTCTCATAAAATCATCTTACAGAAGTAAATAGAAGTTACATAGAAGGATTGCTTTAGTCCTGAAGAGGTTATGTCGCTGAAATGACATAACCTCTTTTTTATGGCTTACAAAACTCCTTATTTTCCTCCGGGAGAATAGAAAATACCAGACATGTACCCATAAAAAGATAAGATACCAGACCACTCTTCCCTTCCTTGAAGGGAAGTACCCTTTCCGCAGGAAAGGGGGAAGGGTTTACCCACGGATAAAACACCCGGCAGGTATCCGGAGATTTTATCATTTTCTTTACGGGTAGCCCGATTGTGCTTCACCAAACCCCACCCCTTTTGGCTCCGCCAAAAGGTACTCCCCTTCTCCGAGGGGAGAGTTGGTGCGCAGCTTATCTTTGGGTGCATGCAAAAGATAAAATACCCGGGACTCTTCCCTTCCCTGAAGGGAAGTACCCTTTCCGCAGGAAAGGGGGAAGGGTTTACCCACGGATAAAACACCCGGCAGATATCGCTGGACACTTATCCTTTCATTTTTCTTCCCCTTTTCCCGTATACAAGCACCATGCTCCCTGCTAGCAGCAGGAAAACAGCATACTCCTTTGCATTCATGGGTGCCTGTATCTTTATGGCGTCATCCTCGCTTGCCCCGGGAGGGGGTGCCGAGAGGGAAGGCTCTTCATCCTGTGAAAAGATATCCTGCCCTTTTCCGGAAAACACCGGGGTGTAGGCTTTTGCCTGCCTTTCCCCGGTTTTAAATCCTCTTTTTTCTTCCTTTCCGGAAAGGAAAGAGGAAGGCAGGGTCTCTGTAAATGGCTGCTGCCCCTGGACCTTTAAGGCAAGCATGGCTAGCAGCAGGGTGTATATGATCCATGTCTTTTTCATATTCTTTTTTATTTAACGGGTGATCTTACGGGTAATGGTATCTCCTTTTTTATCCGTTGCCCGGATAATGTATACTCCCGACGGGAGATCCTCCAGGGAAAGGGAGGTTACCCAGGAAGCCTGTTTGCATAGCTTGCCCGTGATGGTATGGATGGTGATACCGGCAGGCTGTGAAAGCAATACTTGCTGCTTTGTAAAAGAAAGAGACAGTTCTTCGGAAGGGATATTATCCATGGAAGTTCCCGGCCCGTTGTCCTCGACATAGATATATAGTGCCTGCAGGATGGGGCGGTATTCGTACTGCGAAGAAGAGAAATCCCCTGTGCCGTCCGAGAACCTGAGGCGCAGGGTTTTGATCTCCCCTGCAAAGCCGAACCACAACTCCCACATCTCCCTCAGGTCGGTGGACTGCAGGGAGGGGCAAAGGGCATTGTTTCCCATGAGCACGGGCAGCATATAGTTGTCCAGGGGACTGCTGTAGAGAAGGTTGTCATAATCCGCATCTTGGGATGCATCCACCATGGAGGAAGCATCCAGCAGCAGGTAAGCTGCGCTGCTGT
>JAJQEC010000129.1 GCA_021201815.1 Candidatus Azobacteroides sp.
TTTTAGCAAAACAAATTTGATTATTTACATAGTATCTTCTTCGAGGGGAGAGTGGAGGGGCTTCTCCCCTTCTAGTGCATACAAAAGATGAAATACCAGACAACTCTTCCCTTCCCCGAAGGGAAGTACCTTTTGGCTTCGCCGAAAGGGGAAGGGTTAACCCACGATTTATACACCCGAATAGCAAGAATTCCACAAATAATAAAACAGAAGGGTTTCCCCACAGCCCATATACCCAACTAATAACATTTCTCCCAGTAAATTTCCTAAAGAATACCTTTTTTCTCAAAAATCCATAAAAAAATATTACCCTCTAAACCCATTATTTACAGTCAAAAACCATGAATGGATACATTTTTGTGCAGTAAAAATTAAAAATAATTTACTTAAAATTTGGATTTTGCAGTTTTGCATTGTATGTTTGTAATGAAATTTTATGAAAGATCTTTCCCCGGCCTTTTAATAAAATGAAGAGATACAAAAAGAAATTTTTCTTTTTTATCTGTGGGACCTTACCTGCAAGGGAATGATTTTTTATAAATAAAACAGTAAAAGCCGGGGAAAGCTTTTAGGAAAAAAAGTATTAATTTAAAAAGTAAACAACATGGGTTTAGCATATAGCGTGGTTGCCAAGCGCAATCCACAAAAACCGGACGAAGAATATAAATATTACGCCTGTTCACAAACAAAAGCGACAATAAAGTTAAATAAATTAGCCGACGAAATTTCTGATGGCCGCACCCTCACAAGTGTAGAAATATACGGAGTAATAAGAGCCCTTATACGTGCCATTAAAGGAAAACTAGCAGAAGGATACTGCATAGATCTCGAAGATCTCGGCAAATTACGGTACATTATTTCCAGCGAAGCTGCCATAAGCAAAGAAGCCTGTAATGCTCATTACATAAAAGACGTACGCTTAAAATTCACTCCTGCCCGCTACATAAAACCAAACGTAGCCGATATGGAGTTTGACAGGGTACTCCCAAGGCAAGTTCAGGAAGAAGCAGCCAGAAACTACAATGAAAACTGATACGTTAATTATCAAAATTGATTGAAGGGCCCTGTTCCCCCAATTCACACAAGCCGATAATATGGATCCCATATTATCGGCTTTTTGTTTTGACCCGTTTTCCGCTCCAAAAAGCAGATCAACTTTAAAAAAAAGCAGATCTGCTTTTTTCAAAAGCTCATCAGCTTTGCACTAAAAGCGCATCCGCTTTTAAAAAAAGCAGATCAGAAATTAAAAAAAGCAGATGAGAAATTAAAAAAATCTATTTCTGGATAGAAAATAAAATGTTGATTAAAATTTTAATCAATTATTATTATTTTATTTATAATAATCCGTTTAATACCTTATTTAGTTGCCTATCAGAATTGATGTAATGCAATCATAAAACCTTAAAAAACGTTATTTTCAAATTAATACCACATTCGGCCCCATACTCTCTGGCAAATTTCATAGTAATAACTTGATAATCTATTCACATACCTGATCTGTAGCATAAAAGATAATAAAGAATACATTAAACATATTGACAGTATAAATACAAATTATTATAAAAAATCTACGACGAGTCCATTTAAACATTGAAGGGATGTAATAAGATTCGATGTACCAGCAGCAGAAAAAAGAAGGCAGTTTTTACACTCATTCTAAAAAGTGTTAGAAAATATGTATTATAAAATGTCTTATCCTGATTTCATAAAAAATATTGGATAAATAAAGTCTATAAAAAAACCTAAAAGTTTCCTTCTCATCTCTATCCACCGGAGAACAGGAGGTTCCTATTAGCCCTGTAGGGGCGACATATCACTAGCCGTGCGGCCTCAGCCCACGGTCATTGAATAATGGCAATTGAATAACAGTCATTCAACAATGGCAATTCAACACATGGCAATTACAAACAACGACAATTAAACACCCCCATCTTCTCTATTTTTTTCCCTCCATACACCTTATATTTCCACAACTTTTCCGACCTTTGTAGAAATATGTCGTTTCATTAAAATTAAAAAAGAATCTTATGGCATTGCAAGTAGGCGATAAAGCACCTGAAATACTCGGAATCAACCAGGACGGGAAAGAAATAAAACTGAGCGATTACAAAGGGAAAAAAATTGTATTGTACTTCTATCCCAAAGACAGCACCTCCGGTTGCACCGCGCAGGCATGCAGTTTACGCGACGAATACTTTGAATTAAGAAAAGCCGGATATGAAATCATCGGAGTAAGTGTAGATAATGAAAAATCCCATCAGAAGTTCATTGAAAAAAACAATCTCCCTTTTGACCTTATTGCAGATACGGAAAAGGTTCTCGTAGAACACTTTGGCGTCTGGGGAGAAAAAAGCATGTATGGCCGCAAATACATGGGTACCTTCCGGACTACCTTTATCATCGATGAAAACGGAATTATCGAACGAATTATCTCCCCTAAAGAAATAAAAACAAAAGAACACGGAAAACAAATAAGGTAGAAAGCGGAAAGTAAAAAGTAAAAGGTAAAAAGTGAAATTTACTTCCTCTTATACCTTTTCCCTTTTATCTTTTCCCTTTTTCCTTTTCCTTTATTATGAAAAAGTATTTCTTAATAGGCTATATGGGTGCCGGTAAAACCACTATCGGAAAGAAACTGGCAGAAGAGCTGGGACTATCTTTTATAGACCTCGACTGGTACATTGAACAGCGGTACCATAAAACAATAGCCGAATTATTCTCCGAATTAGGGGAAGCCGGCTTCCGGAAAGTAGAACAAAAAATGCTGCAGGAAGTTGCAGATTTTGATGATGTCGTGATTTCCACCGGAGGGGGTGCGCCCTGTTACGAAGACAATATGGTCTTTATGAACGGAAAAGGCACCACCATTTATTTACAACTGACCCCCGGACAATTGTTCGAACGACTCAAAAATGCACGTCACACCCGCCCGTTACTTCGTGACAAAACCGACCAGGAACTGCTGGAGTATATTGCAGAAATGCTTGAAAAAAGAAATAAGCATTATAAACAGGCAACACTGATCTTTGAACATGAAAATCTGGAAACAACAAAAGATATACAAGACACGACCCATTTGTTGCTGAAACACCTTAAATATAATAAGTTATAGTAAGTATAAAATAAAAGTAAAAGATAAAAGGGATAACCGGCACAGGTAAGAAGGGTTCTTTTTTCTTTTTTAATCTCTGTTTGACATGAAAACTTCTTTTTTTCACATTTATCAGGAGACCTATTTTCCCAAAGAAAGTCCGGAAAAGGTAAAAGAATCAGAACGGAATCTGACAATAGGTCTTCCCAAAGAAGATCAGGAAACAGAAAAAAGACTGGTGCTCACCCCTGAAGCAGTCGCACACCTGGTAAAAAACGGATACCGGGTAATCATTCAGTCAGGAGCAGGCTTAGGAATCAATTACGGAGATATCCATTACACGGAAGCAGGCGCAGAAATTTCTGACAACCGGAGCGAAATCTTTCAGGCAGATATCGTACTCATGATTTCCCAGCCCACAGAAGAAGATATTGAAAGCGCAAAGCCCCGGACGACTATTTTTTCTACCCTGCAATTAAGTCCTTCCTACAAGAAGACCATCGAGCAGATGCTCTCTAAAAAAATAAACGCAGTCGGATATGAACTCATCAGCGATTACCGGGGAGGTTTTCCTTTTGTAAATACCATCAGTGAAATCGAAGGCATGTGTACCATCATGCTGGCTTCGGAATTATTGAGCAATCAGTACGGAGGAAAAGGAATCCTGCTGGGAGGTATTCCCGGTATTTCCCCTGTGGAAGTGGTAGTGCTGGGAGCAGGAGTGGCAGGAGGCACAGCCGCAAGAGCCGCCCGCGCATTAGGAGCCACAGTAAAAATATTCGATCACGATATCAATCGCTTAAGAGACATTCAGCAACATAGCGGACAACCTGTTTTTACCTCCAACTTTCACGAAAACGTATTGAAGAATGCCTTTAAATCGGCCGATGTAGTAATTGGTAGCATGCAGTATTACCACGATCTCAACCGGATTTGCCTCTCGGAAGACTATGTCACCCTCATGAAAAAAGGCGCCATCATTATTGATATAAGTGTAGGGCAGGGCAGAGGCTGCTTCGAAACCTCCGTCCTGAAAAAGATGCCAGAAAAGCGATCTATGAAAAACATGGCGTGCTCCATTACTGCACCTCCAATATCAGTTCACGCGTAGCCCGTACCGCCTCCATGGCAATCAGCAATATCCTTCTTCCCCTTTTACTCAATGTCGAAAACTACAAATACCTGAACAATATGATTAAGACCGATCCCGGTTTTCGCTCCGGCATCTATTTATATAAAGGAAATGTCGTAAACCCTTATTTCAGCAGTTTCTTTCATTTGCCCTTGAAAAATATCGAATTGTATCTTGGAGGATATTAAATTATTTTTCAGGTAATAAGCAGGCCGGTTTCATAACAAAAAAGCAACGTATCCCATTTATATACTATACCGAAGGCGATCTCCATGCCATCCGGGAAAACATGCAGTTACTCCCGTAAAAAGAGAAATAGTCTCTTTAAAAAACATACTCATTTTATATATTACTTATACATCCTCCTATTAAATATAGAAAGTTTCGTGCCCGGGGGCACCATGCTTTTTATTAATACTTAAAGAGACCCAGTATTCTCGGAGAGTTTCGAATTAATGACTAAGAGAATTCGCAAGGCTATATCCGTTATAATAAAGAGAAATAACAATTAATTTTAAAGTAAGAATTGGGTAAGTATTTTGTGAATTATATATATTAATGGGATATAATTATAAACATATATTTGTCTTCTTTAAAACCGGTTTTAAATTAATCTTTTTATTAACAAAAAAATTAGCTATTATGAAAATAATGAAAATTGTATTATTAACTGTTCTCTCAGGGCTTTTTTCTCTATCTGTTTATTCACAGGCTACTTTAGGAGCCAATACGTTCACCGGGGTACAAACTTATAAAGAAAGCCTTCGCCTGGATGCCGGGAAAAGTTTGAACCTGGGTTATATAACTTCCGGAGATGTGAGATTAAAGATTACACCTAATGCTAGCTATGGAACTTATTTTGACTATTCATATGGAATGTATTTTCGCGATGCTAATATGAATGCCGTATTAACTTTTACAGATGAAGGATATATCGGAATAGGAACCAATAATCCGAAATCTGAACTCCATTTAAATGGAGATTTTACAATAAGAGTGGGAGATATGTTTACTGCTCATTCAACGGATAGATTTACTTATGACGGAAAAACCCTTCCAACTTATGGATTTTCGTATGATTATGATACAAAATTAGGTAGTTCTGCTCCTATATTATATTCCTCTGCTAGAGGAGGAATGAGGTTTTTTACAGGAGGAAATAATAGTTTAACAATTCTGAATAATGGAAATGTCGGGATTGGAACTATCATCAATCCTACGAATAAACTGGAAGTAAACGGAACGATACGTGCAAAAGAAATCAGGGTAGAATCTACTGGATGGTCTGATTTCGTGTTTGATCCTTCTTACGAATTACCGTCTCTGAAAGACGTGAAACTCCATATCACACAAAACCGTCATCTTCCCGGTATACCTTCTGAAAATGAAGTACTGGAAAACGGCATTAATGTGAGTGATATTGCTTCTAAATTACTCCAGAAGGTAGAAGAACTCACTTTATACGTTATTCAACAGAATGAGCAACTGGAAGAGCAAAAAGCTATAAATGTAAAGCTAATGAATAAAATTGAAGCATTGGAAAATATAAAATAAGATAGGATGAAAAAAATAATATATCTATTTTCCCTTCTGTCTGTCCTTTCTGCTTCGGCGGCAAATCCTCCATTTAGCCAGACAGATATTAATAATTTAATCCAACAGCAAAAAACGATCTTCGGGTCGCAGGTATTCAGTGCTACTACGATGAAAGGGGTATTGATGCATGCTAATACTACCCAGCTTTATAGCGAACTTTATTTGCCATATGAATATACTTTCGGACAGGCTTTTGGTCCTCATTCGGTTTCCCAGTCCACGCAACTTATGAAGGATGCATACAATTCCAACAATGTATTTATCCAAGAGATTACTCTTAATAGTGGAGAATCACTCTCCTATATAATGCCTAAATATAATGCCGGTGCTATAAAAGCCAGCATTATCTGGGATAATCCGGGAGGGGATATTGAGTTTGGAAGTGCGGCAGACCGGAACATTAAGTTGCAGGATGATATTGATTTAAGAATATATAAAAGACTTCCGGAAGAGCCATATCAACCTTACTATTTTACTAATCGGTACTTAAGTGTGGATGTCACCCAACAGGATAATAGTGTAGATAACTTCGAACAGGTCTTTGTAGAAGGTGAATTTCCGTTGGGGGTTACAGTACAGGATGCGATATATAGAAGTTGGGGAACAGCTATTGTGGAAATATCTCATAAAGGGACATTGGCAAACGGAAGTAAAACAGTCTCTGTAGTTGTTACAGGATTAGAAATATACGAAGATAATATTATGAATTTAAATGTTCGTAATGGGGAATATTTTGCACGTAATAACATAACTTCTTCTTATTCTCATTCCGACGATGCAATATTAGTAGCTGGAAATGCCATAATATTAAACCCTGGGTTTAGTGTTACCTCTTCTGTGGATAGTAGATTCATTGCTCAGGCCAATCCCCTTCTTAAACGAAAATTTCCTTTTTCCGCCAATAGTATACGAAGTGCAGGGCCGCCAGAGGAAGAGGGAACTACCGGTATCAATGGAATTTCGCTTTCTGAGGTATCTTTGTCTCAGAATACCCCGAATCCTTTCCGGAAAGTAACCGTAATTGGATATAGTATTCCTCAGGAAATCGGTACGGCTCTTATTTCTGTTTGTGACCTCCAGGGAAGAACGGTAAAAACAATTCCAATTGAAGAAAACGGACAGGGAGAAGTGTATATAGATGCTTCTGATTTAAAATCCGGTATTTATCTTTATTCATTAATTATTGACGGAGTGAAAGTAGAAACTAGAAGGATGTGTATAAAATAGCTACTATAAATAGATAAATTAATATTCAAATTAAATTTTTATTATCCATAGTATTTATTTTATCTTCTCTCATTTCCGGATACATCCAATAGGAATAATTCCTCTGAGTCTTGGTTATCAGAAAATAGCCAAGACTTTTTATTTTCTGATTTTTCCGTTCTTTTTTATAAAATTGAAAATAATTTATGAGATAAAAATAGATCAGAAATAACTTTTCTCTTATATATAAAGGAAATGTCGTAAACCCTATTTCAGCAGTTTCTTTAATTTGCCGTTGAAAAATATAGATTTATATTTGGGAGGGTTTGGATTTCTTTTAAATATATATTTTTCAGATGCTTTTTTCTATGATGAGGAATAAAGAGTTATATGCCTGTTTATATCATAGCCCTTTTTTCTACAACAAGTATGGTAAGATTGTTCCCGGTGTGGAGTGTCTGTTTTTAATGGGGTGAAAATACGTCTGTTGCATCTTTTGAAAGTGAACCTGTACGAATAATAAGGAAAAAAAGCATGGAATTTTAGGTTTTAATTGTAATATTGTGCCATATTATAAAACATGTACCCTATGAAACCTTATTCTTATTTTTTATTTAGTGCCTTCTTGCTTTTTTCCTCCTGTATGAATTCTAATATAACAACGGGTAACAAAACCATCGTTACGCATGAAATACCAGTAGAAGAGTATTCCGGTATCGAATTGTCTACTGCGGGAGAAGTCCTTTACCGGCAGGCTGCCGGAGAGGCACCTTACCTTGAAATCATAACAGATGAAAACATATTTTCGTTGCTGGTTATTCAGGTAGTGGAAAACCGCCTGGTGATAAAGACCAAAGGGGGTGCAACGGTTTCACCATCTCAATTAACCATTCATACCAATTCCTCCAAACTGAAAGACATTAAGATCGACGGATCAGGGAAAGTGGTTTTAACCGGAGAGATAACATCAGAAAATATGAATATGGAGATTACCGGATCAGGAAAAATAGAAGGAGAGCGGGTAAATTGCCGAAAGTCGGATTTGAAAATAACAGGGCCAGGCACCATCACGCTGAAAGGGACAGGGGAGAATCTTTCCTGTTCGATAATCGGTTCCGGAAAAATACACATGTATGAATACATGGCCTCGAAGGTAACATGCAAAACAACCGGTTCCGGGGAAATGGAAATATATGCCGGAGAAGAATTAACCTCCAGGACAAGAGGATCCGGTAACGTCCGATATAAAGGATATCCGGTAAAGAAAAATATTACTAATTCCGGTTCCGGAAGAACTATTCAGATGGAATAGAACGGGAAACTTTCTTTCTCCGGTAACTATTTCATGCGGGATGCTGCCACAGTTAAAAAATAACTGTGCGATTAGTTTTATACTTTTTTATTTCCAACCAAATGCAATGGATATGATTTATCTGAATCCTGGTTATTTCCCAATAACCAGGATTTTTTATCGATGACTGGTTTAAAACTTTTTTTTATTCTTTCCCGGAAGATAATGCTGGGAGATATATTTCTTTTCTCATAGAATGAATATTTCTCTTTTTTTATAAAGTGGAAAAGTAAATTTATATAATAAAAAATAGGGTAAAATCAATTTTAAATTTTTATGGATCTCTAAAAATGTTAACAACGATATATATTTCAATTTTTCTTTCATATTAAGTGTAGTTAATGACCGGTTAAGTGGTTATATATTTCTTTGTTCAGAATTCAAAACATTTGTATTCCGAAGATTACGCAAACGAACTGAAAGTGCCTGAGAAGGAATTTTATCAAAATAAAACATAAGCGCATGGTACATAAGCAAGAATGGATTCCGGTAGACCGGACCGTTTTTGACAGGGGAAATTTTTCCGCCCCGGCGATGAGTATGAGTTGTTTTATCAGGATATCGACTAGATTTCCCTGAGGAAGATAAAACCGATACGGATATCCCAAAGAATACGATCTTGTATTTAAAGAATCATACACGGGGATATGATGAACGGATTTTTATTTATGAAGATGGAAGACAGGTATGGTGGTAAAAATTGGCAAAAATAAATGTTTTTCAACTATTTATTTTTTTAATAAACATACCTTAATTAATTTTTAAAGATAACTTATATACAAGCATTTATTTAGAAGATTCTTACATATTTTAATCATATTTTTCTATTCGTAAAAAATGATTTTACTTTCATTTGTGGGGAAAGTTAATCTTAAAATATATGAAAAATACATGCATAGGAATCCTTGGAATTTTCTTTTTATTTTTTTCTTGTATTAATCAGGAGGAAATAAGATTACAGAGAGCGCTGAAATTAGCCGGAGAGAATAGAGAAGAATTAGAAAAAGTGTTAGATCATTATAAAACGATGCCTGACGGAAATCTGAAATACAAAGCAGCCCGCTTTTTGATAGAAAATATGATCTACTATTATTCCTACGATTTTCCTTCTATTCATGCATACTATGCTTCCCTGGATTCCCTTTTAATTCCACAGCGGGCAACACCCGGATACCATTCTTATCTGTCAGAAAAAATAAAGGAAATAGAAAAAGGAGTCAATAAGAATCAAATCCGTATTATAAAAGATATAGAAAATATTCAGGCCGATTTTCTTATTTCTCATATTGACCAGGCATTTGAAATGCAAAAATATCCCTGGATACAGGAACTATCCTTTGAAGATTTTTGTGAATATGTACTTCCTTACCGGATATCTAAAGAGCCTTTAACGAACTGGATTTCCTTTTATCAAAATGCTTTACGTACTGAAATAGATTCGCTTGTCGCCATTCAGGCTACCGATAGCATGGTCTGTGAGGCGTTGCGTTTACATCTGGTGAATCCGGTCGACTGGTATCATTATTCCTTTCAGCTCGAATTTCCGGCTACTTCTTTATTGAATAAGGGAGCCGGACGGTGCAATGATATTTCAATGATGGCAATTTTTGCCCTTCGTAGTCTCGGAATTCCGGTAGCTTATGATTTTACCCCACAATGGGCAAACCGTTCTATGGGGCATAGCTGGACGCTGGTGCAGGCACAAAGTGGCAATTTCCTGCCATTTCAATTGGGTGACGAGGCACGAGTGGGAGATCATTTAAAAAATAAGACTATTGAAAAATTACCAAAGGTCTTCCGGCACACGGCAAGCCTGCAGGAAGAGCATCTGAAGTTGCAGTATGCCAGAGAACCGGTTTACCCGTTCTTTACGGATCCTTATCTTAAGGATGTTTCCTCCTTATATTTTGAAGGCGTGGATATTGCGGCAGACCTTACGCTTCCTCCACCAGCAAAAAAAGAGTACGCATATATTGCTGTATTTGATAATAAAGATTGGATTCCTGTACATTATGCTAAGATAGAGAGAAATAAAGCCCTGTTTACCGGTATGGGAAAAGGATGTGTGTATTTGGTCATGTATTATCATGAAGACAAATTATTCCCGGCCGGAAATCCTTTTATTGTGGAAGAAACCGGAGAAATCAGGCATTTATCCCCCGATCCTACTTCCAGACAAACAGTAACGGTAACCCGGAAGCATCCCCCTTTTAAGTATGAACACATGGATAGAAAAATGCTGGGAGGGTATTTCCAGGTAGCTAACCGCCCGGATTTTAGTGATGCCGTGGAGATACATACGATAACCGGATTTGATAAAGACCGGTTGCCGGAGCCGATTCTTCTGGAAAATCCTGTATCCGCAACGTATTTTCGGTATATGTCTGCGGAGAAGGCTCATGTATATATGGCCGAGATTATGGTCTATAATGAAGATGGGGAGAAACTAGAGGGAGAAATAATCGGTACGTACGGAAGTTTTCATAACAATGGAATGGATAAAACAAAAGTTTTTGACGGAGATATTCTCACCTATTATTTTTCCCATGTTCATACGGGTTGTTGGGTTGGCCTTGCCTTTGACACCCCTCAGAAGATTAAAAAGGTTATTTATTTTCCGGCCAATGACGATAATTTTATTAATCCGCAGGAAGAATATGAATTATTCTATTATGATAAAGGATGGGTATCCATGGGAAAAAGAACAGGAGATGAAACCAGAAGGTTCGAATATCACCATGTACCGGATCATGCCCTTTTACTTTTAAAGAATCATACAAAAGGAATAGAAGAACGGATATTTACGTATGAAGATGAAAAACAGGTTTGGTGGTGAGTAAAATAAATAACATAGTAATTTAATACTTTGATTTATGCATAATTACAGAGTTTCTTCTTATGTTATTCCTGTAAAATTAGAGAATGAAGATGGAAAATATTTTCTGATACATGGATATACCGGTGCGATGGATATTGTTTCTGAGAAATTGGTTTCTTTTTAAAAAGGAGATGTTGTTGTAGAGGAAACATTTCCTTCTTCTAAAGTTACATTCCTTGTCATCTATGATGTTAATTTCCGGTGTCCTTATTGTTATGAAAATCGTATATCTGATAATTGCAAACAGTGGGCTAATAAAACATTTACAAAACAAATGGTAGATAAGGCTTACGAACCTATTGGTAAAATCGGATTTAATAAGAATTTATGTCAAAAGAGCATCCCTTTATATGGAGGAGAACCTTTTTTAAAAGAATATTTTGAAAACATACAGAACAAGCGTCGGAAAGGAGGCTTCTTCAGGATGATAGAATATATCATAATATTTTATCAGCCTTAAAGGAAAAACGTCATATAAAATATTCATCCTGGCATTTTTTGTAGCATAAACACATCCTTTTTTATTTAATCTTTATGGAAATATATAATTGTTGGGAACTGGTAGGAAAAGAAAATCATAGTATCGGCAACCATGTTATAAATTTTAATAACCTTATCCGAATTTTTGTATTACCTTAAAATAAATATCTATGATAAAGCTAGTTAATATAAATAAGATTTTTACAACTAAAGAACTCGAAACACAGGCGCTTAATGATATAAACCTGGAGATTACAAAAGGAGAATTTGTTTCCGTAATGGGGCCTTCCGGATGTGGAAAGAGTACGTTGCTTAATGTAATGGGATTGCTTGACCTTCCTACCAGTGGTGTTCTGTCTATTGATGGAATAGAAATAAAGGATATGAATGACAAAAAACAGGCTGATTTCCGTAACCGGAAGTTAGGGTTTATTTTTCAAAACTTCCATTTAATTCCTTCTTTGAATGTGTTGGATAATGTCATGCTGCCTTTATTGTACCGCAAAGGAATTTCAGGAAGTGAACAGCAAAAGCTGGCAGAAGAAGTGCTTGAAAAAGTAGGGCTGTCCCATCGGATGAAACATACTCCTCCCCAGTTATCCGGAGGACAATGTCAGCGGGTGGCCATAGCCCGTGCGCTTATCGGAAAACCTCAGGTGATTCTGGCCGATGAACCGACCGGAAACCTGGATAGTAAAATGGGGAAGGAGATTATGGATTTGTTGATTAATATAAACAAAGAAGGAACCACCATTGTAATGGTAACCCATGATGAGCATATCGCCGGGCAAACCCATAAGATTGTGCGGATGTTGGATGGTCAAATAGTATAGATATGAAAAAATTAATCGGTTATTTTCAATCCATATTATATAATATTAAACAAAATAAATTATATGCCTTATTCTATATAGGAGGTACAGCATTGACATTTATTTTTGTTGTGTTGATACTGCAATTTATAAAGATATTTATAACAGATTATCCTCCGTTGAATGATGCTGACAGGATCATACGGTTGGATATATTTCATAACACAGAAGGCCGGGAATTGAGGATTGCTCATTCCGAGGTTAATGCTTTCATGGAAAATTTAAAAGATTTTGATGGTATTTCATTGTACCATAATAATGCGATAAATATACTGGTAAATGAACAGGTATATTCCTCTATGGTCGGATTTGTAAATGCGGATTTCTGGAAAATTTACACATTTAAGTTTATGTACGGCGGTCCGTTTACAAAAGAAGATTGTACGCATCGGAAAGCAGTAGCGGTAATTACAGAAAAAACCGCACGATCTTTTTTTAATACTACAAATTGCATTGGAAAAAAGTTTACTTTCCAAAGAAATGAATATGAAGTAACAGGAGTGGTAAATAATTTCTCATTTTTCTCTACTCCTACAGATATGTGTACGATATGGGTTCCGTATGTATTTGATAAATTTATACCTAATGGAACGTATTCTTTTGCAGTAGATATACGTATGCCTAAAACGGAGAATATAAATATTTCTAGGGAAAAAATTTTTTCTGCCATACAATATTATTTTCAGGGAAAAAATGAAGAAATTGATTTAACTCCTTAGAAAATACGTACATTAAAAGAGCAGAAAGTAGTGGAGTCAGGGGGTAGCTTTTACAGTTACGGCTTAATCGCAGCGCTTATTCTGTTTTTATTTATTCCTGCCATGAATATCATGGCTCTTACTATCGCTAATACGAATATTCGTGCAGAAGAAATAGCTATCAGAAGAACGTTTGGAGCAAGCCGTATCTCTTCCTTCTTTCAGATTATAATGGAAAACCTCTTTTTAGTGGCTTTGGGGGCAGTTATTGGCCTGACATTCGCTATTCCTGCCATGAACATTATTCAACGGAATGTTATGAATAATTCCTTTATGGAGGGACTTTCTTTAATAGACCATATTGATTATCAGGTGATTTTTTTAGGGGTTTTGCCAGCTATCTTTATTTTTTCTCTTTTATCCGGAGGATTACCTGCCTATCTGATTTCTAAACATTCTATTGCAAAAGTTTTAAAAGGAATTTAAAAATGATAAGGCACATATTGAAAATAATATGGAAGCAAAAACGTAGTTATTTTGCTATCTTTATTGAACAGGTATTTATTGCGGTGATTTTGATGCTATCTGCGGTTGCTGTCACAGAGGCAGTGGAAAAGTACAGGATGCCGGGATTGCTGGATGTGGAAAATACATTCTATGTAGGATATATGTTTAATGCAAATATTCAACCTGATGTCTTTAAAAGCGCCCGGCAGAACATGGATGTAATTATAGATAAGCTGAGAAAACTGGATTATGTGGAAGCTGTATCAAGTGGGTATAATCTGGTACCCTATCTAAGAAATGATTTTCATTATTATAGCGTTTCCGATTCAATACATATTGATGATAAGCATTTTCAAACCATTATTAAAATTTCCGATGAATTTGGAGCCGACGTGTTAAAACCGGATATAGAAGAAGGGAAATGGATCGAAAATAATCCTTTACCGGATGGTTCGGCTCCTTTGGTTATTACACGTCAATTTGCAGATAAAGCCGGATGGAAAAATGCCGTAGGTAAAAAAGTAACTATTAAATCCCATCCTCATACCGTAGTCGGAGTGGTGGCCGGGTTGAAGCAAGAACCCCTTATCCTTTCTCCGGTAGCTGTTGTAATACCACAATATTTATTGCAGGATAACGGACTTTTGAGTGAAAATGTAGTGAGGATAAAACCCGGTATGGAAGAAGAATTCATGAAAACATTTTACAGGGAATTTAATCGCCTGATTTCCGATGAAAATGTAGAGCCCCTTTTTAACAATATACAAACGTTAAAAGGCGTGTGGCTGACAACTTCCCTTATAAATATTGTATTGCAAAGTATTCCTACTATATTTCTGTTACTCTTTTCCTTTATAGGAACTTTTGGTTTGTACTGGATGATTTCCCGAAAGCGTTTAAAAGAGTTTGCATTACGTATTGCTTTAGGTTCTACAAAAAGAAAATTAATGAGTATGGTTATAGGTGAAAGCCTGTTTATTATGTCCATATCTCTTATTCCTGCATTGGTATTATCATTTTTTATTTATGAATATATGCCTATGCATTTTATAGCTGTCGGATTTACGGTTTTTATTATGTTTTTATTTTCATTTATTAGCGCCTGGTTTCCGGCCTGGAAAGTATCCCGGTTAAATCCGGCGGAAGTGCTTAAATACGAATAAGAGAATGGGAAAGTAAGCATGCTTTTATAGGGTTAGTTTTTACTTTTTATATACCTGTTTAATAATTTATTATATGAAACATTATCATTTTTTATTAATTTGTTTTTTTTATATGTTTACATCTTGTATTACTCATAGTAATTTCCCTGTAAAAAGAGGCAATGGGAGTGTTGTAAAGCAAGAAGTAACTATACCGGAATATTGCGTTATAACCTATGCTGTTCCGGGAAAATTGATTTACCGTCAGGTTCCGGAAGATAAACCATATTTTGAGATTAGTACGGATAAAAATATACTTCCGTTGCTGGATATCCGGGTAGAAAATAATTGCCTGATTATAAAGACTAAAAATCAAGAACAGATTGTTCCGTCCCAATTGATTATTTACACCAATTCTTCCCGGTTAAAAGAGGTTAATCTTCATGGGTCGGGGAAAGTACTTTTACCCGAAAAGATAAACTCAGAAGATATGTATGTAACTGTTACCGGTTCCGGAAATGTAAACGTAGAGGAATTGTATTGCGAGAAATCCGAACTCAAAGTATCCGGATCAGGTACTATACGCATCAAAGGCATTGGAGAGAATATGTCATGCTCTGTTACCGGTTCCGGGAAAATAGCTGCTTATGACTATATTGCCCGAAACGTAGGAGGTACAATATGCGGCTCTGGAAAAATTCAAACTTATGCCGGGGAAGAATTAACCGCCAGCGTAACCGGCTCCGGTAGCATCCGCTATAAAGGGAATCCAGCTAAAACGGCTAGCGAAAAATCAGGCTCCGGAACTATTAAACCTGTACCCTGAAAAGGAATCTCTTATGCGTCCCACTATCCGGATAAATTATTTCCGGAAATAAAAGACAAAAGGAAAAGAATAGAAGGTATCACATATAAAATAGTCAGTAAGAAGTGAAATGGTGTTTTAAGGTAGTATAAAACACCAATCTATATGGAAAACTCCTTTGATGGAATTTTTAATAAAGGAACTAAAAATAGAACCCGGTAGCTTATAACAAATACCGTTTAAAAAGAATGATGAAAAATGAAGTACTTGTATGGGTTATTTCTTTTCTTATGGATAGGCAGTGGAGATATTCGGTGCGAAAATACAACTGTATTGCTTACTTTGCAGGATGCTTTTAAGTTAGCGGAAAATCAGTCACTGGATGCATTGGTTGCAAAAAACACCATTCTTTCTGCCTATTGGGCCTACCGGAATTACAGAGCAGAATTGCTTCCCAATGTTACCCTGGAAGGAACATTGCCTGCGTTAAACCGTTCCCTCTCTGCCTATCTGAAAGAAGACGGTACCTATGGCTTTATTAAAAACAACTACGTAACCGGAGATTTAACTTTATCCGTAACACAGAATATTCCTTTTACCGGAGGTTATTTTTCCGTGCAGTCCCAGTTACAGCGGATAGACCAGTTGGGAGAGAACCATACTACCGGGTATTTAAGTGTCCCCTTTTCCTTTACATATAATCAGCCGTTATTTACCCCACGATTGTTACACTGGGCGATGCGTATTGAGCCGGAGCGGTATAAAGAAGCCCGGCAGCAATATCTGGTAGATATGGAAGGGGTATATATGAATACCATCCATTATTATTTTGATTTATTACTGGCAAAGGTAAATCTTGATATTGCAGAAATAAACCGGACCAATGCCCATACATTATACGATATTGCCAAAGGAAAAAGGAGCATCGGACTGATTTCGGAAAATGATCTTCTTCAACTGGAATTAAATAAAATAAATGCCGAAGCGGAGATTATTTCGGTAAAACAAAATTATGACAACAAGCTCTTGACTCTGTGTAATTTTCTAAGGCTGGAAAATGAAGAAGAAATTGTTCCTGTATTACCGGAAGTACTTGACAATAGAGAAATTTCTTTGTCGGAGGTAAAAGGGCTGGCATATCACAATAATCCGTTGAACCATACGATTGCCCGTCGGTTGCTGGAAGCCAGGATGCGGATTGATGAAGCAAAAGCCAACCGGGGATTAAAGGCCGATATTTACGTTTCGGTCGGATATACCGGGAGTGACCTTACGTTGCCGGATTCATACAGAAACCTGCAGGACAGGCAAATTGTAAGCTTAGGGGTAAAAGTGCCGATTCTGGACTGGGGGAAAGGAAAAGGCAAGGTAAAACTGGCAGAATCGGAACAAAAGGTGGTGGAAAGCCAGTTAGAACAAGCCCGGTTGAATTTTGACCAGAACCTGGTATTATCCGTCTATCAGTTTCAGGACCAGACGCAATTGGTGCATCTGGCGCAACAGGCGGATTCGATTGCCCGGTTGCGGTACGACACTTCTTTTCAGACCTTTTTAATGGGGACGATCAATGTTCTGGATATTAATTCGGCTCAGGTAGAACGGGACAATGCGCGAAGGAAACTGATCCATGAGTTATACTTGTCCTGGCTTTGCTATTATAACCTTAGACAGCTTACCTTATATGATTTTGAGAATCGAAAAGAAATTGAACATTAAAAAATAAGACTATATGAACCGAAAACTATCTCCGGAAGTAATAAAAAAAAGGAAGCGGAAGTTTATTCTTAAGCTGGCTTTTATAGGGATTGCAACCATAATGGTAATGATTTTTCTGGTAAATATCCTGCGGTCAGGAATTTCTTATGATAGCATTTACACTTCGGAAGTAGATAAAGGCACATTAGAGATATCCGTATCTGCTACGGGAAAAGTAGTTCCTTTATCGGAAGAAGTAATCGTTTCTCCTGTAGCTACCAGAATTCTGGAAGTATATAAAAAAGCCGGGGAACAGTTGGAGGAGGGAGAAGTAATCATTAAACTGGATCTGGAAACGGTGAATGCCGATGTGGAAAAACAAAAGGATGAACTGGCTATGAAAAGATATCAGTTGGACCAGCAACGGAGAGCCTCCGAAAGCCAGCTTGCCGATCTGGAAATGCAAATTGAAATTGATGAGATGAAAATAAGGAGGATGGAAATACTGTTGCGAAATGAAGTGTTCCTGGACAGCATAGGGGCCGGTACTTCCGATAAAATAAAGCAGGCAGAGCTGGAATATGAGGTGGAAAAATTAAAGCTGAAACAATTAAAATTAAAATATATCAACCAGAAACAAAATGCGGAAGCGGATAGGAAAGTAATGGAACTGGATTACAACATTGCTTTGAAGAATTCCGACCTTAAAAATAAGATGATGTCCGATGCCCAGATCCGTTCTCCGAGGACGAATATACTTAAATGGGTAAATGACCAGGTTGGAGTCCGGGTGCCGGAAGGTGCAGAGCTGGCTATTGTGTCGGATTTATCCCATTTTAAAATAGATGCGGACATTTCCGATAGTTACGGCGATAAAATTCTTTCCGGAAATAAGGTAATTGTAAAAACAGGGAACCAGGAGTTAACGGGTGTAGTAGGCAATGTCGTTCCTTCGGTAAAAGACGGCATGATAAATTTTACCGTATTGCTGGATAATAATGAACATGAATCATTGCGTCCGGGATTGAAAGTGGAAGTGTATGTAATAAACGCTATTCAGGAAGAAGCTTTAAGAATTGCTAACCGTTCTTATTACAAAGGGCCCGGAGAATATGATCTTTGGGTAATTCAAGGACAGGAAGCTATAAAAAGGCAGGTAGAACTGGGGGAAAGTAATTACCGCTATGTAGAAGTTAAAGAAGGATTAAATGCGGGAGAAATTGTTATCATTTCCGATATGTCTGCTTTGAAAGAAAAAAATAAATTGAAAGTCCGTAAATAATATATTTATTTCAATACAACCCCAATAAAAAAGGCAGGAAAGCTATAAAAAGATTTATTTCTTTTTATGGCTTTTGCTATTATTAAATGAATCTCTTCGGAGCTTCCCCTATAAACAAATTATGTTTTTTGTCTAATTGCCCGGGCAGGAAGAATAGATTTGAAATATTTTTATAAAAAAAAATAATATCTGTAATGCTCACTCATCTTTATTTCATAATTTAAAAGGAGACTTCCTGTCTTTTTTATTTTTTTCTTTCCCGGATGTAACCCTTTCTTGACCTCTGTTTTTTTATAAAACCAAATCCTTTATTGATTGTTATATATTTCAGAAGAAGATAAGAAAAATATGTTGTTATTGCTTAAGATATCACAAAAATGTCTTGAATAACAACCTATTACTTGTTTTCTATATTAAAATCTTATGTAACAATGACAAAAAAATATGTTGTTTTTCCTCTTTTGATAAGTCTCTTTCTGTTTTCTTCCTGTCATAAGAAATCCGGTGTTGCAACTGACACGGGTGAGAATGACTCCATTCTGGTAATTACCGAAAAGATAGGAAAGAGCAATGTTTCCAACAGGTTATTCCTGAGTGGAAATATTGAAGGAAATAAGACGGTAAGATTAGGTTTTATGGTGCCGGGAAAGATCAATTATTTTCCGGTGGAGGAAGGACAAAAAGTAAATTCCGGGCAGTTCCTTGCCAGCCTGGACCCGGTTGATTATACCATTGCTAAAAACATAGCGGATGTACAGGTCGAAGAAGCAACGGATCAATATGAGCGGTTGCGGATTATGCATGACCGGAATAGTGTCAGCGACAGTGATTTTAAAAAAGTGGAATTTGCTCTTAAACAAGCCCGGAATGAACAGGCATTACAGGCAAAAAATCTTTCTGATACAAGATTATATGCTCCGTTTAATGGAATACTCCTGAAAAAACTGGCCGAAAAAGATGAGATTGTCGCTCAGGGATTGCCGGTACTGGTAATTTCGGATATCAGTAAAATAAAAGCAGACATTTATGTCCCGGAAAATGAACTTAGCTATATAAAAATCGGAGAAACCGCTTCCGTAACTATTGGTGCCCTCAATAAAGTATACCAGGGGAAAATAACGGAAGTCGGTTCGGTGGCGGATGCAACTTCCCGTGCCTTTACCGCTAAAGTAGAACTGAACAATCCCGACCTGCTGATTCGTCCGGGAATGATTGCCGAAGTAAATATCGATACAGGACGAAGCCAGGAAGTACTTACCTTACCTATAGAAGCATTAATGAAAAATATGGATGGCAGTAGCTATGTCTATGTGGTAGACAGGGAGAAACAGAAAGCGTTCAGAAGAAAAATTGTTCCCGGTCCGGTTACTGCCAACCGCATAGAAGTAATATCCGGATTGCGGGAAGGAGAAGAAGTCGTAATAGGAGGAAATCAGAACTTATATGACGGAGCTCCTGTTTCATTATCTCATTAAAAGTACATTATGAACTTTATAAAATCATCATTAAAATACAAACAGGTTACTCTCTCCGTGCTGGGACTGATGTTTCTTACCGGGGTTTATTCCCTTTTTACCATGCCAAGGAGGGAGGACCCGGAAATTACCATTCGTCAGGGGCTGATTATTGCTTACTTTCCCGGAGCTTCTTCCGTGCAGGTGGAAGCACAGGTAACCAAAACACTGGAAGATTATCTTTTCCAGTTTGATGAGGTAAAGAAAGATAAAACCTATTCTATGACACAGGATGGGCTGGTTGTGGTAAATGTTTCTCTGGAAGATAATGTAAAAGAACCTAAGATTTTCTGGAATACCCTGCGGCACCAGATGCTTGTCACCAAACAACTGAATCTGCCTCCGGGAGTAGTCGGCCCGATTGTAGATTCCGATTTCGGAGATACTGAAGCCATCATTATCGGACTCCGGAGCCTGGGAGCGGACTATGCGCAATTAGAGGAATACATTAAAAAGCTGGAGGATTATCTTCTGCCTGTGACAGCCGTCTCTAAAATAAAACGGATCGGGGAACAGCCGGAACAGATTTCTATCCTTTTCAATTCGTTCCGTCTTTCCCAATACGGGCTCAATGAAGCGGATGTCCTTAAAATTTTACAATCACAGAATCTGATCGGCGCTACCGGAAGTATCTATACTACTACAGAACAAGTACCTCTGTATACAACCGGATATTACCAGACACAGGAAGAAATAGCCAATCAGGTGATCGGGACTTCCAAAACAGGAGAAGTTATACGGTTACGGGATGTTGCAGAAGTAAAACGCGCCTACACGGATCCTACCAGTACGGTTTCTATAAACGGGAATATTGCTTTGATTCTTTCTCTGCAAATGGAAGCCGGAAATAACATTGTGCAGTTCGGAAAAGCGGTCGATAAAAAAGTAGAAGAAGTAAAAGACATCCTTCCCTCTGATGTAGAATTAGTAACTTTCGTCAATCAGCCTTCTATTGTAAAAGTAAATGTAAACAGCTTTATCCGGGAATTTCTCCTGGCTATTATTTCTGTTATTATCGTGATTGTCCTTTTGCTGCCTTTCCGGGTTGCTTTCGTAGCGGCTATGGCTATTCCGATGACAATCGCTGTGACCATTGCATTAATGAACCTGCTTGGGGTGGAATTGCAGCAGGTTTCCCTTGCTGCTTTGATTGTGGTATTGGGAATGGTGGTGGACGATGCGATTGTGATTGCGGATAATTACATAGAGCTTCTGGACGAGGGGGAGAAACCCTGGACAGCCGCATGGAGAAGTGCCTCCGAACTGATTGTTCCTGTCTTCACAGCTACCATAACTATTATTGCTGCTTTTATCCCGATTGTTTTGCTTACCGGTGTTATCGGTGAGTTTATCCATGCATTACCGATTACCGTAACGATTGCACTGGCTTCTTCTTTTACAGTGGCGATGCTTTTTACTCCGATGTTATGTTTTACATTTATCAAGAAAGGCTTAAATGATAACAAGGAAAAAGACGGAAAAAAGAAAAGACGTACCCTGCTGGATATCATGCAGGATCAATATAATAAAATTTTAGAATGGGTAGTGAAAAGACCGGTATTGGTAATTTCAGTCAGTTTATTAACAATCTTACTGGCCGGTCTTATTTTTAAATTCGGGATCAGGCAGAAGTTCTTTCCTGCGGCAGAAAGAAACCAGTTTGTGATTGAGATGTGGCTTCCTACAGATACAAAGCTGGATAAGACACGGGAAAAACTGACTGACCTGGAAAATTTGCTTAAAAACGATGACCGGGTTCTCAACTATACCACTTTTGCCGGAACCGGAGCGCCCCGCTTTTATTATAATTTCAGTCCGGAGTTTCCGGTTACCAATTATGGAATGATCCTCATCAATACGACTAACACAGAGACTGCGGCTGCCATGCGGACCGATTTGTTTCCGAAAGTAGGAAAGGTGGTTCCGGAAGGAATGGTAGATGTCAAGCTGATGCAGCAGGGACAGCCATTGGATGCACCGGTAGAAGTCCGGGTAGTCGGCGAAGATATTCCTTATCTGGAAATGATGGGCGACAGCATTAAATCAATTATCCGGAAAAGTAAGGGCAGCCGTCTGGTGCATACCGATTTTCACGAAAGTTATTATGGAATCAGCGTAAATCTGAAAGAGGAAGCTTCCCGGCTTGGCTTTACCACACAAAGTGTATCGGAAATGATTTATGCAGCCTTTTCCGGGGCGCCTGTTACTTCCGTGTACGAAGGAGATAAGAAGCTTAATGTGGTGTTTCGGCTGGAAGAGGACCTGCGTCGTACAACAGACCAGTTAAAAGACCTGTATGTTTCTTCTCCGGTGACGGGAGCCAGTGTACCGCTGGAGGAAATTGCGGATATTACCCCGGAATGGAGTCCGGGAAGAATTATGCGCAGAAACGGAATCAGGACAATCACGGTACAAAGTGAGACGTATGACAATGTATTGCCTTCCAAGCTACTGGCAGAAATAAAACCACAGGTAAATAATATCAAATTACATCCGGGGTATTTTATTGATTATGGTGGAGAATCGGGAAACCAGGAGGAAATAATGTCTCAATTAATAAAAGTATTACTGATAAGCCTGTTGCTTATTTTCCTGATCTTATTGTTCCAGTTCCGGAATATAAAAGAATGTGTTATTGTGATGTTGACCATACCCCTTAGCTTGTTAGGAGCCATGTTGGGATTGTTTATTACGGGAAATAATTTCGGCTTTACGTCTTTCATCGGTTTAATTAGTCTGTCCGGAGTAGTGGTGCGTAATGCCATTATTCTGGTAGATTATGCAAACGGGTTGGTAAAACAAGGGACGGATATACGGACTGCTGCTATGGAAAGCGGACGTCGAAGACTTCGCCCCATCTTTCTTACGGCTATGGCTGCTGCAATCGGAGTCTTCCCGATGATTCTTTCCGGCTCTTCCTTATGGAGTCCGATGGCGAGCGTGATTGCGGCAGGCGTGATATGGAGTATGTTTATGTCGTTGTTAACCATTCCCGTTATTTATATGCAATGGGTAAAACCCAATGATAAAAAGGACCCTGAAGAAACTGTCAATAAGAATGAAGTTAAAAATAAATAGAAACATACGAGCTTTCCTGTTCATCTGCGTGGTTTTTACTTTGCAGATACAGGCGCAGGGAAGGGAAACCCTTTCTCTGGAACAGGTCATTGACTCTGCTTACCGGAACAATCATTTGCTGAAAGCTGCCGAGTGGCAGGTAAAAGAAAAAGAGGGTAAAGTTGCGGAGATAAAGGTAAAGGCTCTACCTATTGTCTTGTTGAGCGGGACCTATTTATATAACCATAACATCGGGAAATTAACGGTCGAAGAAGGAGCACTGGGTACCTATTCATTAGGAACATTTAATTTTCAGGTTCCGTATGAAGATACGAAAATAGCCATCGGGAACCATCATCTTATTACCGGAGGTGCTTTTCTTTATCAGCCTCTTTCCCAGCAATTCAAGATAAGGACGGGTGTCGAAGCCGCAAGGGCGGATACAGAAGTGTCGAGGAAAGAACTGGAAAAAGCCCGGCAACAGATAAAGCTGGGAGTAGAAGAGCTTTATTATGCTATTCTCATCAATCGGAAACAGATTGAAGAAGCAGAATTAAGGGTGGAGCTGGCTAAAGTGGAATTATATGATGTGGAAAGCGCCCTTATTGCCGGAGAAGCTATTCAACCGGATAAAGCGGGTTTACAGGCAGAACTGGCAGATAAGGAAAAAGACTTGCTGAAACTTCGTATAGATGGGCTTAATTATTGGAGTAATATGCAGCAATTAACCGGTCTGGTGGATGAGGTGGATTTTGTTTATCCTGATGTGCCGGACTATTCGTTGTTATCTTTAGAGGAATATAAAAGAGCTGCAAAAGTCAATAATGTGGACATTCGGATTCTGGATAAAGAGGAACAATACGCGTTGCTCGGGAAAAAGGCAACCCAGCAGGGATATATTCCTGATGTAGGCGTGTTTGCCGGATATTCTTATATTCACGGGACGGACCTATTTTCCAACAATACTTCTGTGGTAGGTGTCAATTTTAGCTGGAATCTTCAGAATCTGCTTACTAATAAACAATCTGTCAGGCAACTGGATGCTAAAATTCATCAGGTAACGGAAAAACGCATGGATACCGAGTTACAGGTGAACAGCCAGATCGAAAATGCCTACCGCAATATGGATTACTCCCGGGAACTTATCGGTGTTGCCTTGCGGGAAGTAAAATACCGGATGGAAGACCTGCAGGTAAAAGAAGAGCGTTGGCTGACAGGATTAAATACTCCCCGGGAGGTTGTAGAAGCACAGGCAGACCTGGCAAAAGCTACCTCGGATTTATATGCTGCTCAATTGGGATATGTGTTGGCATATAATCAATTGACATTGTTAAGTCAGGGTAGATAATTGATATCCGATTTCTCAAAAAATTGTATGGTTATGGCAATTCTTAAATGAACTGCAAAGGTGCAATGAACGCAATTAATTTCTTTGTGTTCATTGCACCTTTGCAGTTTGTGAAATTCCGAAATATAAATTAAATATTGGACATAAAACTTCTGATTTTACAGGGGCAGGAGAGAACTCATAATTCATCTGTCTACTTCCCTTTAATCAGCCGTTTTATCTCATTCAGTTTATTTAATGCCTCTACCGGTGTCAGGTTATTGATGTCCAGGTTTTTCAGTTCGTCGGAAATTTGTGTCAGTACCGGATCATCCAGTTGGAAGAAGCTCAATTGAAGGCCTTCCCTTTGTTTGGCAATATCTTTTACCGGTTTAGCGATTCCATTCTTGCGGTTATCACTTTCCAGTTGCTTCAGGATTTCATTAGAACGCTTCACAATGCTCTGCGGCATACCTGCCATTTTCGCTACATGAATACCGAAACTATGTTCGCTTCCTCCTTTTACAAGTTTCCGGAGGAAAATAACTTTGTTCTCCAGTTCTTTTACCGATACATTGTAATTCTTTACTCGTTTGAATGATTTTGCCATTTCATTCAGTTCATGATAATGGGTAGCAAAAAGGGTTTTTGCTTTGGCCCTGGGATGTTCATGGATATATTCCACGATTGCCCAGGCAATGGAGATTCCATCATAAGTACTGGTACCTCTTCCCAATTCGTCAAAGAGGATTAGGCTCCGGGGAGAAATATTGTTCAGGATATCGGCCGCTTCATTCATTTCTACCATAAAAGTTGATTCTCCCAGTGAAATATTATCCGAAGCTCCCACACGAGTGAATATTTTATCTGTGAGCCCTATTTTAGCACTTTCTGCGGGCACAAAACATCCTATCTGTGCCATCAGTACAATCAAAGCGGTTTGTCTTAACAACGCGGATTTACCGGCCATATTGGGTCCGGTAATAATAATGACCTGCGTTTTATCACTATCCAGATACACATCGTTGGCAATATATGGCTCTCCGATAGGAAGCTGCTTTTCAATAACCGGATGCCTTCCCTGTTTGATATCAATAATCAGGCTGTCATTCAGTTCCGGACGAATGTATTTATTTTCCTGTGCGGTTTTAGCAAACGACAGTAAACAGTCTAACCGTGCAATTAAATTGGCATTTAACTGAATAGCAGGAATATAATCCAACAGGCTAAGGGTGAGTTCATTGAATATCTGGCTTTCCAGGGACAGGATTTTTTCTTCCGCACCCAGAATTTTCTCTTCATATTGCTTTAATTCCTCGGTAATATACCTTTCCGCATTTACCAGTGTCTGTTTCCGGATCCATTCTTCCAGAACCTTATCTTTGTGGGTATTCCTTACTTCAATGTAATACCCGAACACATTATTGAAACTAATCTTCAGGCTGGGTATTCCGGTTCGTTCGCTTTCCCGTTGCTGGATCTGCAGGAGATAATCTTTTCCGGAGTGAGCAATATCTCTTAATTCATCCAGTTCTGCATTGATGCCCCGCTGAATTACATTTCCACGGTTGACCAGTGCCGGTGGGTCCGGATTAATCGTTTTTTCAATAGTATCCCGTATCGTAGCACAGAGATTTATTTGTTCGCCGATTCGCAGCAGGCTTTTTTCCTCTGAGCTACTGCAAAGGTTTTTAATAGGTTCAATGGCCGAAAGGGCTACTTTTAATTGTACGATTTCTCTGGGAGAAATTCTTCCTACGGCTGCTTTGGAAATAATTCTTTCCAGGTCACCGATCAGGGTCAGGTGTTGGTCAATTTCATCTTTTATCTCCGGATGCCTGAAAAAATATTCCACGACGTCCAACCGTTCATTGATAGGAGAAATATCTTTTAATGGAAAGATAATCCATCTTTTCAGCATGCGGGCACCCATCGGGCTTACTGTCCGGTCAATAATATCCATCAGGCTTTTCCCATCTTCGTTCATGGTGGAAATTAATTCCAGGCTACGGGCAGTAAATTTATCTAATCTGACAAACCGGTCCGCTTCAATTCGGGAAAGGCTTGTGATATGGCTGATCTGATGATGTTGGGTAATGTCAAGGTATTGGAAGATCGCTCCTGCAGCTACGATTCCATTCTGGAGGTTTTCGACCCCGAATCCTTTCAGGTTTTTTGTTTCGAAGTGCTTAAGCAGGCGTTCACGGGCTACATCATACTGGAATACCCAGTCTTCCATCTCATAAGTAAAAAACTTATTGCCGAAATTTTCTTCGAATAATTTCCGTTTGCTTCTTTCTATAAGGATTTCTTTCGGTGCAAAGCTGTTCAACAGTTTATCTACATAATCGAATGTATTCTCTGCCGTAAGAAATTCTCCTGTAGAAACATCCAGAAAAGAAACGCCACAGGTATTTTTATTGAAGTGAACACTGGCAAGAAAGTTATTTTCCTTATGGTTTAATATATTATCATTGATGGAAACTCCCGGAGTTACCAGTTCTGTAATCCCACGTTTGACAATTTTCTTTGTCATTTTCGGATCTTCCAGTTGTTCACAGATGGCTACCCGTTTTCCGGCACGCACTAATTTAGGAAGATAATTATCCAGCGCATGATGCGGAAAGCCTGCCAGTTCTACAAACTGAGCGGCACCGTTTGCCCGGCGGGTTAATGTAATCCCCAGTATCTCAGCAGCAGCAACTGCATCTTCTGAAAAAGTTTCGTAAAAATCTCCTACACGGAATAATAAAATTGCGTCCGGATGTTGCCCTTTAATTTGCAGGTATTGTTTCATTAAAGGAGTTTCAACCACAGATTTTGCCACGTTTTTATAATTATTAAAAGATTAAGCTCAAAGTTTTAAAATAAAAGAAAACAGCGGGCCGGATACATGCCTGCTTATCTCCACACAAAAATAATTTATATTTATCTTTAAATAAAGAAAAAAGAATCTTTTATTTCTAAAGAGATGGCTTAATTATTTCAGCAGGAAGGTGTTAAAAGGTTATTTCGGATGCATAAAAATAATATCCGGAATAGAACGAGAAATATTGAAAAGAAAAATTTCCATTAAAAAAATCGGAAGTGGAACTTCCCTTGGGAAATTCCGGCTTCCGATATAAGGAACATAGAAACTGTTTTATTTTAAAGCTTCCATGATTTTAGCATACAATTCTTCTGCCAGTTCCGGATTATCTTTGATCATTTGTTTGGAAGCATCCCGTCCCTGAGCCAGTTTTGTATCCTGATAACTGTACCAGGATCCACTTTTCTTGATTACACCGGCTTCTACACCCAGGTCGATAATTTCTCCGGTAAGGGAAATTCCTTCACCGAACATAATATCGAACTCTGCTTTCCGGAAAGGAGGGGCTACTTTATTTTTAACCACTTTCACCCGGGTCTGGTTTCCTTTTACTTCATCTCCATCTTTCAGTTGGCCGATACGGCGGATATCCAGACGTACGGATGCATAGAATTTCAATGCGTTTCCTCCGGTAGTGGTTTCCGGATTTCCGAACATCACACCGATTTTTTCCCGTAACTGGTTAATAAAAATACAGGTCGTATTTGTTTTATTGATAGCTGCCGTTAATTTACGCAGTGCCTGTGACATTAACCGTGCCTGTAATCCCATTTTGGAATCACCCATTTCTCCTTCCAGCTCTGCTTTCGGGGTAAGGGCAGCTACGGAGTCAATTACGATAATATCAATCGCATAGGAGCGGATTAATTGCTCGGCAATTTCCAGCGCCTGTTCTCCACTGTCGGGCTGAGAAATATAAAGGTTCTCTACATCTACTCCGAGTTTTTCCGCGTAAAAACGGTCAAAAGCATGCTCCGCATCAATAATTGCCGCTACTCCTCCTGCTTTTTGTGCTTCTGCAATGGCATGGATGGCCAGCGTGGTTTTACCGGAAGATTCGGGACCGAATATTTCAATCACCCTTCCACGGGGATATCCACCGACACCCAACGCAGCATTTAATCCAAGGGAACCACTGGGGATTACTTCTACTTCTTCCACTATATCGTCTCCCATCTTCATAATAGAACCTTTTCCGTACGCTTTTTCTATTTTATCCATAGCTGCCTGCAGCGCTTTCAGCTTTTCGTTTGCCGGCATTTGTTTGTTTTCTTTTTCAGACATTTTTTAAATTGAGTTTAGTTACAATTTAAGTGTAAATAAATAATTGAATTAAAACAAAGATCCTTGTTGTGAGAATCTGTTTCTTCCTAAATGTTTAAATGCTAATTCTGTTACTTCCCTTCCTCTGGGAGTTCGTTTTATAAATCCTTCTTTTATCAGAAAAGGCTCATAGACTTCTTCGATTGTTCCCGGGTCTTCCCCGAGTGCTGTCGCAATCGTAGTGATTCCTACCGGACCACCATGAAACTTGTCAATGATAATGGAAAGAATCTTATTATCAATCTCATCCAGACCATATTTATCAATATTCAATGCTTCCAGAGAATACCGGGCCATTTCCATATCGATCTTACCGTTTCCTTTCACCTGGGCAAAATCCCTGACTCTTCTTAAAAGAGCATTGGCAATACGGGGCGTACCACGGCTGCGCGAAGCTATTTCGCCAGCAGCTTGTTCGGAGCAGGGAACCTGCAGTATCTTTGCAGACCGGAGGATAATTCCCATCAAAATGGCATTATCATAATATTCCAGGTGGCAATTGATTCCGAAACGTGCCCTCAGGGGACTGGTTAATAACCCGCTTCTGGTAGTTGCTCCTACCAGGGTAAACGGATTTAGTTCGATCTGTATGGAACGTGCACTCGGACCTTTGTCGATCATAATGTCGATCCGGTAATCCTCCATAGCTGAATACAGATATTCTTCCACAACCGGACTTAACCGGTGTATTTCATCAATAAAAAGTACATCATTTGGTTCTAACCCCGTCAATACTCCTGCAAGGTCTCCCGGTTTATCCAATACAGGACCGGAAGTAATTTTAAACCCTACATTCAATTCATTTGCAATAATGTTTGAAAGTGTGGTTTTTCCAAGACCCGGAGGTCCATGCAGTAAGACATGATCCAGTGATTCTCCTCTCATTCTGGCAGCCGTAACAAAAATGCGCAGATTTTCTACTACTTTTTCCTGCCCGCTGAAATCACCAAAACGCAAAGGTCGCAGTGCTTTTTCAAACTCCCTTTCCGATTCATTTAATTGTTGATTTCTTATATCAAAATCCTCATTCATATTTCTTAGAAACTTACAAAGATAATCATTTTACGCCTTATATAGAAGAATTTATAGGGTTATTTGGTAGTTAAAGTTTATTAGGGGAAGTAAAAAATATATTATAAAGATTAAAAGAATCGAAGGCCCAAATTCAATCTGCAGATCGTGAATTCTATCAGTGGAAATGCAGGTAAAGATATCGGAAAAAAGGAGAAAATAAAAGAAGGTGTTTGGTGAATCCGGAGACATATCGTAAGTTTGTGGAATAAGTTTTATTTCTTTTTTGTATGAAAATTATTCTATCGCTGTTTCCTGCAAACTTCCTGATTCCGCAAGTGTTTTTTTAAGAAAGGAATACAGAGAATAAAAAAATAAATTATGAAACTGACTTACATATATCATAGTGGTTTTGCCATCGAAAGTGATAAGATCATTGTAATTATTGATTTTTTTAAAGATACGGAAGCTCGGAAAAAAGGCATGGTATATGACCATTTATTGAAATCAGAAAAAAGAATATATGTTCTTTCTTCGCATGTGCATCCCGACCATTTTAACCGGGAAGTTCTTGATTGGAGAGAAATTCATCCGTATATCCGGTATATTTTTTCCGAGGATATTTTACAGGCGGGAAAAGCCGGAAAGGAAGATGCCTGTTTCCTGAAACAGGGAGAGGGGTATGAGGATGAGTATATAAAAATCAGGGCATATGGTTCTACGGATATAGGCATTTCCTTCCTGATCCGGCTCGAAGAAAAAATCATTTTTCATGCCGGGGATCTTAATAACTGGCATTGGAAAGATGAAATACCGGAGGAAGAAGCCCGGAGATATGAAAATGCTTTCCTTAAGAAGGTAGAGTTGCTGACTGCTGATTACAAAGAACTGGATTTACTGCTTTTTCCTATCGATCCAAGATTGGGCAGGGAATATATGCTGGGAGCTCAGCAAATACTGGACCGCATTCGGGTCGCAGTTTTTTCGCCGATGCATTTCGGACAGAATTATGCGGAAGCAGCCTCTTTCCGCACGTATGCGGAATCAAAAAATGTTCGTTTTATCGAATGGACACATAAAGGACAGAGTATTAACTTTTAAAATAAAGAAGATGAAGATAAAAAGTAAGTTTGACCATTACAATTTTAATGTGCTGGATCTGGATAAAAGCCTTTCTTTTTACGAAAAAGCACTGGGTTTTAAAGAGCATAGAAGAAAAGAGGCTTCAGATGGTTCTTTTATTCTTGTTTATCTTTCCGATGGATATGATTCCGGTTTTACACTGGAATTGACCTGGTTGCGGGATAGGAAGGAACCTTATAACTTGGGAGAAAATGAAATTCATTTATGTGTAAGGGTGCCTGGAGATTATGATGAGGTACGCAATTACCACAAAGAAATGAATTGTATATGTTACGAAAATACGGAGATGGGACTTTATTTCATTAATGACCCGGATGGATACTGGATTGAGGTCTTACCTCTGGAAGAGAAATAGTTTAAAAGTATAAATTAGAAAGGGGCTGTCCAATTTCCCGGTCAAGCCCCTTTTTATTTTATATTTCGATAAAATCAGGATCTTCCCATGCCTCTGATCACAATACAATGTGGCACCACAAAGGAATGGAAATATTTTAAAGATTCACTGAGAAATTATTTCACATAACCGATCCATGTACCTTTTTTCCAGAGAGTTTCTAGCGGTCCCTGTTTATGAGATAATAACCATTTATAACTGAATACCAGTTGGATACTAAAAATGACTACTCCAATCAGCAAAGATTGTGTGGCTCCGGTATATTGATATAACCCGAACCCGAATCCATAATAAGTAATAACTCCCATAATTGATTGACCAATATAATTGGTAAGGGTCATCCTGCCATAAGGAATGATAAACTTCTGGGCTTTATATCCATCCTTTCTGAACCATAGGAGCACAAAGCCGGAAACCAGAAAAGCCATAAAAGAAAAATTAGACAAGGAATAAAAAATGATATTCAAAGGTAAAAACATGGATTCTGTTGTGACAAATTCCGGAAGGTATGTCCTTATCAGAAAAAGTGGAATGAAAGCCGGTAATGAATAAAAAATAATTTTTTTCCAAAAGATAACTGAAGCCGGATTTTTCAGAAAATACTCTTTCCTCCCCAATAACATACCAAACATAAAAAGAGCAGCAGTCTGAAAAAGCCTTCCGTTTTCTACCTGCCACAGATTACTAAAAAGCTGGCCGGCAGAAATGTTAGTCCGCAATACCTCCGAAAAGGTTCCGTTCATAGTCGCTTCTTCCGCTGTTTTAGCAAAAATCTGGAAATAATATCCATAACTTATTACTTCCGGATTAAACCATGCATAGACCACCCGTATCCATTCTTGTGGCTGTAATAAGCAAATGATAGCAAGAATAAGCACCGTTTTATTTTTCATGCGGGATACCGGAATCAGAATCAGGCCAACTACCGCATAAAGCAACAATATATCTCCGTTATAAAATAATGCATGCAGTTGAGAAAACAAGAATAACAGGAACATTCTCCAGGCAAATCTTTTCCTGAAATCTATTCCTCTTCTTGCTGCATTCCGGAACTGGATATAAAAACTGAAACCGAATAACAGAGAAAAAGTCGCGTATGCCTTTCCTGCCAGAAGAAAAAAGGTAATATCCCATACTTTTTTATCCAGCCAAATAAGCCAGCTAGGAAGATTCTCAGGAAGGAAAAAAATATTATAATGTTCCACATTATGGAGTAAAACGATAGCAAGGAGCGCAAATCCCCTTAAAGAATCAACTACTTCGAGTCGTTGATTTGTTCCGCCTGAGTGTGAAGCTTTCATGCCATACAAAGTAAAAGGTTTTAGAAATGCCTGCGAATATACTATTTTATTTTGCATTTTTTCAAACTCCGATAAATAACATCTATCCATTTGTTGGAAGAAAAAGGATTTTACTCATACATGTTTGTTAACCGGAAGGGTAAAATTGCATCGGCTGTTCATTCTCTTACCCATAGGAAACAATTTAACAGGCAGATAAAGGCTGTTTTATAAAATACAATGAATAGGTTCGTATTTCTTTTTTATGACAGAGACTGGATTTCTTGTCAGTTTTCATAAATTAACACTCGATGGAATATAATTTGTCTAAATCAACTTTTACTTTTATTAGTTTTTGTCATCAGCAATAATAAATACCTGATAGATCTGACTGTTAAAATTCCCGCGAGAGGTAGAAATGCCGGGTTAAATACCTGAGGCAGAATTTTCCATGCAGGAAGGAATAGGAGAAGTATAATGGTGTTTATCCCCATGTAGAATCCGACAAATTTGCTATACGGTTTGTAAAGTAGAGCAAATGCGACAATAAGATGAAACGGATGAACCCAGATAAGGGAATAATTGGGATATACTCCCGGATGAATAGAAATAAAACTTAGAAAAGCAACGACACAACCTGCTAATCCGTAAATAGCGAACAATACGATATCCAGCCAACGGAAATATTTTTTGCGGAAAATCTCCCATATAGTTACAAGAAGAATAATAGCATACAAGATCCAGCAGATAACCTGCGGATTGGTATCTTTTGGGGTGTTTCCGGCAGGGTGGGAGGGAACAAGAGTAATGGTGGAAGCAACAAGCTTTCTGGAGTTCCCATCCGGAGAGACAATCGTAGCCTGTGCAAACACCTCCATTAATTTATCCGGTAAAAACAACTGGGGTTCTTGCCCGATCGGTTTATCTATCGGTGCACCCAAAGCCAGGTCTATCCCGAAAATCAGCCAGCGATGATTGCGGTTGCAATAATGAATCAACTTACGGAAAGTCGTTTTGGGCAGAATGTCCGGATATTCAATAACTCCCTCTATCTCCTTTTCAATAAGAATTCTTGGCCGTGTGGAACAGTTATCATAAAAGAAGTTATAAAGATATTCCCTGTTCTGTGGCAGGTGATTTTCCAAAAGGGCTTCCCATATTCGCTGTTTCTCTCCGGGATTCAGGTTCAGTATCTGTTCGGTCACTCCGGAGCCTCTTCGGATATATTCCCGCAGAAAGTTTTCAAACTCCGTGGTTCCCAATACATACATGGTATGGCCTTTAGCAAAACGGTAAATAAAAAAAGGAGTATCAAAATCAAAGACACCATAGTTGAAGGCTACATCTATTTCATTGACAGAGTCAGTTACCCGTAATGCAGTATGTCCGTAGAGCGCATATACCCGGTCTGCCGGATCGCAGGTAATGAGGCTTATGCTTGCAGAGTCCGAGAGTGCAAGGAACTGTGCGGAAAGGTGAAAAGAAGAAATAAGAATGGCAAATAGAAGGATCCGTTTTTTCATTTTAACAAGGGAAACTTTATAATAATATGCAAATGTACTATTTTTAAAATAGTCTTCTTTTACCTTTGTTAGAAAGTAAGAGAGGAATTGAATTGTTTTTCCTATAATAATTGTCCGAATAATTTAATGTTTACCTGTAGAATGAATATTTTCAACTCATGGGTGATGACTTAAAACTATTATCCGGTTTTCTTTTCTGTATCCGATTAATGTAACAGGAGAAATAAGCTATTAAGGAAAGGCAGAAGTTTAAAAAAGTTTATTAATAGAAAAAGAATAGCAGCATTCATTACCGGTAGTTTCCCGTTCTACATCAAATCCGACCGTATTCCGTTTTTTATTGTTTTGCTTTATAATACAAAGTTCCGGAGTTTTCAGGCTGAAACAGGATATTGGCACATTCCTTCACGGCTTCGGCACTTACTCTTCTGTATAAAGAGGTTTGTTTATTTATATCTTCCGCATTTCCCAACAGTTCGAAAAAAGCAAGATTGGTTGCTCGGTTTAAATAATTTATATTTCCGAAAACATCATTGCTTTCATATTTATTCTTCACTTTCTCCAATTCCATTTCAGGAATTATTTCTTCCTTCAGCACTGTAAGTTCTTCCTGAAGAAATCTGTCTGCATCTTCCAGCGAAATTCCTTTTGCCGGTTTTCCTGTCACGTAAAATAAACCGGGCTCTATATCTCCCGATACATAAGCATTTACTTCGGAAAATAGCTTTTTTTCCATGACCAGATGGTGGTACAATCTGGAAGAGCGGCCATTGCAAAGGATATCGGATATCAGATCACAGATATAGAAATCCGGTATGTTCCTTGCCGGCATTTTGTAAACTTTGTAGATGGCATCTAACGGTACTTCTCTTTCGACTTCCATGAAACGTACCTCTTTTTGTACCGGTTCTTCTGGTAAGTTTCTCCTGACTATTTCTTTGTAAGGAATAGGAGCAAACCACTTTTCTGCCAGTTCTTTTACCTGTTCGAATTCAATGTTTCCGGAAAGAGATAAAATTGCATTATTCGGGGCATAATGAGTAAAAAAGAAGTTCTTAATATCTTCTAATGTGACATTTTCTATGTGAGAAATTTCTTTTCCGATCGTAGTCCATTGATAGGGATGGACTTTATATGCCATGCTTTTTATCAATGCAGACACATCTCCATAAGGCTGATTCAGATTTCTCTGCTTGAATTCTTCTATTACTACCTGTTTCTGTACATCCAGACTATGTTGGGAAAAAGCCAGACTCAGCATCCGGTCGGATTCCAGCCAGAAGCCTGTTTCAATATTCTGACAGGGGATTGTCAGATAATAATTGGTAATATCTGCATTTGTCCACGCATTGTTTTCGCCACCTGCATTTTGCAATGGAGAATCATAATCCGGGATGTGAAGTGAACCGCCAAACATAAGGTGTTCAAATAAATGAGCCAATCCTGTCTGGTCAGGATGTTCGTCTTTTGATCCTACGTCGTATAAAATATTCATGGCTATCATTTGGGTAGCCATATCTTTATTGTGCACGATCTTTAACCCGTTTTCTAATGTATGGCGGTTGACTTCTACCATTTTATATGAAAATAAAAATTATAGTGGTTTAAAGTAATAATAAATCAACAGAACAAAGTAAATTCCAGGATAAACTTTCTCTTCTTCTTTTTGATTATTTTTGTAATACAGACATTTTCATTGTTACCGGTTCTTTTGGTCTGTCACCCGGATTTGTCTCAACAGACTGAATTTTTTCTACGACATCTAATCCTTCTATCACTTCTCCGAATACGGTATAATCATTATCTAAATGCGGAGTTCCTCCCAGGTTTTTATAGGCTTCCCGTTGCTCAGGGGTAAATTTTACTACTTCCGGATTTACTTTACTTTCTGTAATTCGGATTAATTCCTGTTGTAATTTATTAAGTCCTTCCTGATCCTGTGCAGCATATAATGCCTGAATTTCTTCCTGTCTTTCTTTTGCCAGTTCGTTGAAGACTTTTTGCATTTCTTTATTGATAAGATTCTGTTCGAAATCATCCAGTTGAGCATCCGTATATCTTGTCCCCCAGACAATGTAGAACTGGGAACCGGAAGAGTTTTTTTCAGGATTTACCTGATCTCCCTGCCGTGCAGCGGAAAGTGCTCCTCTTTTATGAAAATAGAGTGGATAAACAAATTCAGCAGGAATTGTATATCCGGGACCTCCTGCTCCTAATTGTGCTCCATCCGGAGCATTTTTAGATTCCGGGTCTCCTCCCTGTACCATAAAGTTTTTAATTACCCTGTGAAATTGTAATTCGTTATAAAATCCTTCTTCCACTAATTTTACGAAATTGTCACGATGTAAAGGAGTTTCATCGTATAATTTTACTTTGATATCTCCCAGTGAAGTTTGAATGAGGATAAAAGTGCCTTTCTGGTCTTCCGCTTTTCCTGAATTTACCATAATAAATATAAGTATAAATGTAAAGAATATTTTTTTCATGATTCCGGTTTTGTTATCGAATCATATTGAATGAGAATGACTAATTTACAGACGAAAATAATAATTAATTCCATAAAAGAAAAGCTGCCTAAATAAAAAAATCAGGCAGCTCCTTTTTATGAAAATCCAATTCGGAATTTTATACGGTAGCCATGTAAGCAAGTAACTCAAGTACTTTGTTTGAGTATCCCCACTCATTGTCATACCATGAAACAAGTTTCACGAAAGAAGGACTCAACTGGATACCTGCTTTGGCATCAAAAATAGACGTGCGGGGATCTCCGATGAAATCGCTTGATACCACTTCATCTTCAGTATATCCGAGTACACCTTTCATTTCTCCTTCAGAAGCTTCTTTCAGCGCTTTACAAATTTCGTCATAGCTGGTTTCTTTTGCTAAACGAACAGTAAGGTCCACTACAGAAACGTCCAGTGTAGGAACGCGGAAAGCCATACCTGTTAATTTACCATTTAATTCCGGAATTACTTTGCCTACTGCTTTTGCAGCACCGGTAGAAGAAGGAATAATATTTCCTGCAACAGCACGGCCACCTCTCCAGTCTTTTGCAGAAGGAGCGTCTACTGTTTTCTGAGTATTTGTTGTAGCATGTACGGTTGTCATCAATCCTTCTAAGATACCGAATTTATCATTGATAACTTTCGCTAAAGGAGCTAAACAGTTGGTTGTACAAGAAGCATTGGAAACAAATTCTTCTCCTTTGTAAGATGTATGGTTTACACCATATACAAACATAGGGGTGTCATCTTTTGAAGGAGCTGACATAACTACACGTTTTGCACCTGCTTCAATGTGTCCTTTTGCTGATTCTTTTGTTAAAAATAAACCTGTTGATTCAACAACATATTCTGCACCGATTTCATTCCATTTCAGGTCTGCCGGATTTCTTTCGGCAGTAACACGGATTTCATTGCCGTTTACTACTAGTTTGCCGTCTTTTACCTCGATTGAACCTTTGAATTGTCCGTGTACCGTATCGTAACGAAGCATATACGCCATGTACTCTACATCAATTAAGTCATTGATACCGACAATCTGGATGTCATTTCTTTCCTGAGCAGCACGGAACACTAAGCGTCCGATGCGGCCAAATCCATTAATACCTACTTTAATCATTGTAATCTAAGAATTTATATGGTTTCTATCAAAAAACGCACAAAGGTACATTTTTTCTATTTTATATTCATGAGTTTTTTGAAAAAAATACTGCTAAATAACCATTCAAAAAATAGTGTTTTGTTAAAAAAATAAATAGTTACCGATATGTTATTTTGTGATTAAGAAATTGTTTTTAGAGAAACTAAAAAACCAGACAAATTTGTCTGGTTTTTTAGTTTTTAATCGTTGTTTTTTTCTTTGTATCCTCTTAAAATTCCTCTTTCGGAGTTTTTTATAAAAGAGATGATCACTTCTCTTTCCGGAGTGTCCGGTAATTCTTCTTCTACTCTTTTTAAGGCATCCGTATTATTTAAGCCGGATTGATAGATAATACGATATGCATTATGGATCAATTCGATTTGTACCGGAGAAAAGCCTCTTCTGCGTAATCCTATAATGTTTAATCCGGCGTAAGTTGCCGGCTCCCTTCCGGCAATTACATAAGGTGGGATATCTTTTGAGAGGCGGCTTCCCCCCTGTACCATCGCATGTTCACCGATTCTGCAGAACTGATGAACGAGTACTCCTCCGGCTAAAATAGCCCAGTCCGCTACTTTTACTTCACCAGCCAGTTGAGTGGCATTTCCCAGAATAATATTATTTTCTAATACACAATCATGGGCAATGTGCGAATAAGCCATGATGAGACAGTTTTCTCCTATTTTGGTAGTTCCTTTGGAAGCCGTGCCCCGGTGAATGGTTACACATTCCCTTATGATGCTGTTATTTCCGATTTCAATTATTGTATCTTCTCCTTTGAATTTTAAATCCTGGGGAATTGCTGAAAGAATAGCTCCGGGATAAACCTGGCAGTTTTTACCTATACGTGCACCTTCGAAGATAGTTACATTAGAAAAAATCCGGGTTCCTTTTCCTATTTCCACATTCTTATCAATAGTAACAAAAGGACCTATCTCTACATTTTTCCCAATTTTTGCTTTCGGGTGTATACTCGTTAAAGGATGTATCATATGCAGCTATTATGGAATATTATTTATTTTTAATTATTTGTGCCATGAATTCAGCTTCCACGACTACTTTTTCTCCGACAAAACCATAGCCTTTCATATTTGCAATTCCTCTTCTTATATCCGTGAGGAATTGTACTCTGAAGATGATTGTATCACCAGGAACTACTTTTTGGCGGAATTTAACATTGTCTATTTTCATAAAATAGGTAGAATAGCGGTGGGGTTCTTCAACAGTTGACAATACTAGCAAACCACTTGCCTGTGCCATAGCCTCTACCATTAATACGCCGGGCATCACCGGTTCTTCAGGAAAGTGACCCATAAAGAATGGTTCATTGATACTAACATTCTTTACTCCTACAATATGTTTTGCACCCATTTCAATTATTTTATCTATCAATAAAAACGGGTATCTGTGAGGAAGTAATTCTTTTATTCTGTTGATATCAATGACCGGTTCTTCTCCGGGACGGTAAACCGGAGCCTGAACCTCATGGATCTTTATTTCTTTTCTGACTAGCCGTGCAAACTGGTTATTTATTTTGTGTCCCGGTCTGGTGGCAATAATTCTTCCTTTTAGAGGTTTTCCTATAAGAGCCATATCGCCTATAATATCTAATAACTTATGCCGGGCTGGTTCGTTGGGATATACCAATGGTTTGTTATTTAAATATCCTAATTTGTCTATGGAAAGAGGCGAGATGCCTGCTAGTTCAGTAATTCTGTTCAATTCTTCCTGAGGGATTTTTTCATCATAAATAACAATAGCATTGTCCAAGTCACCTCCTTTAATAAGATTTGCTTTCATTAGGCCTTCTATTTCTTTTACGAAAACAAACGTCCGGGAAGAAGCAATTTCCTGTTCAAAGTCAGAAAGATCTTCCAGTGTTGCATATTGATTAGGAAGGATGCATGAGTCAAAAGAAATAAGCACGTTTAAATTGAACTTATCATCCGGAAGGATAATAAGAGAAGCACCGGTTGCTTCATCTTTTACTTCTATTTTTTCTTTTATTATAAAATAATCTTTAGACGCATTTTGTTCTTCAGTTCCGACTTTTCTGATCGCTTCAGAATAAAATACGGCACTTCCATCGAGAATAGGAAATTCCGGGGCGTCTACTTCTATGAGGCAATTATCGATTTCCGCAGCATACAGAGCCGCCATGGCATGTTCAATGGTACTGATTTGCACATCATTTTTTGCCACAACAGTTCCTCTTTGGGTAGATTTTACATTCTCAGCAACAGCATCTACCACAGGAGCGTTTTGTAAATCTATTCTTTTTATTTTGTATCCGTGATTTTCGGGAGCAGGATGGAAAGTTACTTTAATATTTAATCCGGTGTGTAATCCTTTTCCACTTAAAGAGAAACTTTCTTTTAAAGTCTTTTGTTTTGTCATAATAATGGCAAAAATTAAATATTATTTTTCCTGATTTTTTAGTTTTTCAATTTCCTTTTTTAGCAAAGTAACATCTCTTTGTAAATCCGGCAGGTTTTTAAAAACAGCAGAGGATTTAGCAAAATCTCTTACATTGATGGCAGGTGCTCCTAATAAAACAGAGTTCGGTTTTACGGAATTCGGTATGCCAGCTTGGGCACCTAATTGCGCATTATCGCCTATCCTGATATGCCCGGCTACTCCTACTTGTCCTCCCAATGAACAATGTTTTCCTATTTTGCTGGAACCAGCAATACCAACCTGAGCTGCCATGACCGTATTTTCCCCGACTTCTACATTATGGGCTATATGAACCAGATTGTCAAGTTTCACCCCTGCTTCTATACGGGTCTTTCCAAAAGTCGCTCTATCAATTGTTACATTTGCTCCGATTTCCACATCATCGGCAATTTCTACAATTCCGATTTGAGGAATTTTATTATATTTTTCTCCTTCCGGGGCAAAACCAAACCCATCCGAGCCAATAACTGCTCCTGCATGAATGATGCAATTATTCCCGATGCTGGCATGATATACTTTTACTCCGGGATATAAAATACAGTTATTCCCGATAGTTACATTTTCTCCGATATATACTTGCGGGTAGATCTGACAGTTATTCCCGATAGTTACATTTTCTCCGATATAGGTAAAAGCTCCGATATAGATATCCGATGGGATTTTTGCGGTTTCTTGTATGTATACCGGATTTTCTATTCCTTTTTTTGATTTTTTTGATTTCTCTACTAACCCTAAAAGCATTGCAAGAGAAGCATAGGCATCATCTACCCGGATAAATGTGGGTTTCAAAGATTCGCTTATTTCAAAATCTTTGTTTATTAAAACAATATCTGCTTTTGTTTCCTGAAGATACGGGGTATATTTTTTATTAGATAAAAAAGTAAGCGTACCGGGAATTGCTTCTTCTATTTTTGCAAAACTGGAGACTTTCACATGAGGATTTCCTATTACCTCTCCATTTAAAAAATCTGCTATTTGTAGGGCAGAAAATTCCATTCCATTAATGTTATAAATACAAAGAATAACGAGAGCTTTTTATTATAAAATGCTATAATCGTGCAAAGAACGTAATTTTTTTTTAAAAAAAGATCATTTTTTGCGCTTTTATGCATGTAAGCTCAAAACTTTAACTAATCAAAAACGGTATTATTATTTTTTATTCATGGAAATAATACCTATAAAGTCTTGAAAAGCATTGTTTACTTTTATTAAGATAATAGAAGAATAATCTTTAGTAGAAGGAACACGTAGAGAGCAGGTCTATATTTTGTTATTTTAAAATACGATTAATCTGTTTTTTATGTGAATAAAAGGTTTTTTTCATTTTTCTTTTATTATTGAGATTTATAAATTAGGAATAGTTTTATTGAATAAGAATATATTTTAATTTA
>JAJQEC010000024.1 GCA_021201815.1 Candidatus Azobacteroides sp.
CATATTTTAGACAAAGAATGATTCTCATGCAAACGTACGAGGGGAGTACCTTTTGAATTCGTCAAAAGGGGTGGGGTTTGATGATACTTCTCTTCTTATTTCTCCGCCAACTCAGTACTGCATAAATGCACAACATTCAGGCCTTGCGACCATAGTCCCATCCTGTCGTTTTACCGACATTGTATAATCCACAAGAGACTGCTTCGTGATCAGCACCTTTCCGGAAAGAGAAGCATGCATTAAATGCAATTCTCCATTTATCCGGACGGCATATCCGACATGGGAAATATCTAATCCGGCAATGCTGGTTGTAAAAGCCATAATATCTCCATCCTGAATTTCTTTCCGGATCCCCTGAATTTCGGTTTTAGGAACATAGGAATATCCGTTTCGTGAATTTATATTTTCTTCCGTTTTTTTAATTTCCGGAACAAGGGCAGGATCCGCAACCAGTTGTTTATAAGATTCAGGATGAGTAGACATATAATTTACAGAAATAATTTTCTTTTTTCCCCCGATTTCCGAAGTAATATCTTTTACTATATGCTTTTGTTCATTATCATATATCCAGTCGGAAAAGTAATGCAGACGAGAGGTATAATCCGTCATTTCTCCATGCCGGTAACGTACTTTTTCAAGGTAATAACAAAAAACATCAAAGTTTTCCTGCATATTTTCCCCGACACTAACGATCGGGTCTTTAATAGTAAAGGCTAAAGCCAGACAGGTTTCTACGAAAGTCGTACAATCAAACTCACGCAAGTTAACCACCAGGTTTTCCCGTACAGGCGTATCCAGAGTAGCAGCAACATAAGGGCTACCCAGAAAGTATTTCCCTGTATGAATAATAAGTTCTCCTATTTTCATTTCTTTTTTCCCGATATGAGTTTGTACATAATCGGAAAATATCACCAGGTCCTCCTGAGTATAAACAATATGCATATCTCTCTGCTGTCCGTACATGGTAATCAAAGAGATTAAACATAACATTCCTGTCAGGACAAATCTTTTTTTAAACTTCATTTTCAATTTCCGGTAGAATAAAAAAGGGCGTACTTAAAACGCCCTTCCCATATTAATTATTATAAAATAACTTAATACATTCGTTCCAATATCCAGATATCATCAAAACGAGGTGCATATTTGGCTTTGACCTCATCTCTTTTGGCAACAGCGGAAGCTTTATCATCATAACTTGCCACAATTACCCGGTACATGCCGTCTTCGTTCTGGGCAATAATTACCCGGTATCCGTGTTTAACCATTTCTTCTTTTGCAGCGTTGGCATTTGTTTTATTCCTGAAACTATAAATCACCACGCTGTATTTTTTAAGACCGTCCGCATCTTCCGTATTAACCGCAGTAATTTTTTCAGTCTGAGTAGGAGTATAAACAGCAACCTCTTCCTGTACCGGAGGAGTATATATAACTACATCATCATCTGCAACAGGATTGTTTACTTCTTTTTCCTGGGCTTTCTCATAAGCAGCACGATACGCACTTGTTTTAGATTTACATGATCCCATAAAAAATACAGCTCCCAATGCTATGCTTGCAAATAAAATATTCCTTTTCATACTTCTGATTTTTGATTAAACCTTGATATTGTGTACGTTAATATTTTAAAATTCAACAGAACAGAATTTCACAACTCATTCCTTCCGTTATGCAAAGTTAAATTTATTTTCTGAACTACATATACCTTATAAGAATAAATTCCTGATAATTTAACAACTTCTGTATTTTATTATTTAATTTAATGAACCGCTCCAGAAAAAACATCCGGAAAACAAAGAATCCAGAGAATCCGGGATCTCCGGGAATATTCCGAAAACAGAAGATCCGGAACCGGACATGGCGCTATATAACGCACCGGAATCATATAGCCGGTCTTTTATTTTTCGGATTTCAGGATATTTCCTGAATACAGAATCTTCAAAATCATTGAAAAGGCAGGACTTCCATTCCTGAACCGGCAATCGGATAATATCTTTCAAGGAATACTCCGGAACTTTCGGTATAACCGAGGCATACGCATCCGGTGTAGAGACAAAAATATCCGGTTTGACAAGCACCAGGAAATATCCTTTCAATGAAAGAGCAACTTCCTCAAACACATTTCCGATACCGGAAGCAAACACCGGTTTATTATTTATAAAGAAAGGACAATCCGCCCCCAGACAGGCAACCAGTTCCTCAAGCTTTTGTCCCGGTAAATTCAGGTCGAACATCTTATTCAAAAGAGTCAGGGCAAAAGCAGCATCAGAAGATCCACCTCCCAATCCTGCGCCAAAAGGTATTTTTTTATATAGATAAATGTGTACCGGAGGAAGAGTTACTTCTTTTTCGAGCAGGCGAAACGCCTTTATAATCAAGTTATGCTCCATTGCGCCGTCTACCCGTAAGCCAGCATTTATGAACTGTAGTTCTTCTCCTTCCCCGACAGGAAGAATTTCCAATGCATCACACAACGGAATCGGATAAAAGACAGTCTCGATATTATGATATCCATCGGGTCTTCTTTCGACAATATTCAGGCCCAGATTAATTTTTGCATTTGGGAAAGTTATCATAGCATATGTGTATTTTTATTCTCTATTATATTCCATCTTCTGCATTTTATCAGCAAAAAGAGATAATTAAAACAAATTCAATGCGATTTATGAAAACAATCAAAAGTTATGAACCATTGTTTGCCACAAATTTACAACAATCGGTAAAGTTATTAACATATATGTTGATAATAATCTCTTTTCCGATTTATTTTTTTCCTTACCTTTGAAGGTCAGTTTATCATATAAACAGGAATTTTATATCATGGCTAAAACTACAAAAAAAACATTGGAGATACCGGATTTCGGAAAACTTCCCCCTCAGGCAAGGGAATTGGAAGAAGCCGTACTGGGTGCACTGATGCTTGAAAAAGATGCATATTATGTTGTAAATGATATTTTAAAGTCGGACTGTTTTTATGAAACTATTCATCAGCAGATTTACACGGCAATCGTAGATCTGGCGCTCAGGCAGGAGCCAATTGATATGCTTACGGTAACCGAACAATTAAGAAGAAAAGGAATACTGGAAGATATCGGCGGCGCTTTTTATATTGCACAACTGACAAGTAAAGTAGCTTCCGCTGCCCATATTGAATATCACGCCCGTATCATTGCACAGAAGTATTTAGCAAGAGAATTGATTTCTTTTTCATCTGAAGTACAGTCAAAAGCTTTTGATGAAACGAATGATGTGGACGACCTGATGCAAGAAGCAGAAGGGAAATTATTCGAAATTTCTCAAAGCAATGTAAAGAAAGATGTTACACAGATTAACCCGGTGATTACCGAAGCTGTAAAGTTAATTGAAATTGCAGCCCGACGTCCGGACGGATTAAGTGGACTGGAAAGCGGATTTCACGGGTTGGATAAAATGACTTCCGGCTGGCAGGCCTCCGACCTGGTAATCATAGCCGCCCGGCCTGCAATGGGTAAAACAGCTTTCGTACTTTCCATGGCAAAAAATATTGCGGTAGATTATGGCAACGCCGTAGCGGTTTTCTCCCTTGAGATGTCGAATGTACAGTTGGTAAACCGCCTGATTGTAAACGTGACTGAAATAGAAGGGAAGAAAATAAAGGATGGAAACCTGGAACCGCATGAATGGGAACAACTGAATTATAAAATAAAAGATCTTTTTGATGCTCCGATCTATATAGATGATACTCCGAGTTTATCCGTATTCGAATTACGGACAAAAGCACGACGGTTAGTAAGGGAACACGGAATTAAAATTATCATCATCGACTACCTGCAGTTGATGAATGCCAGTGGAATGGGTTTCGGAAGCCGGGAACAGGAAGTAAGTATGATTTCCCGTTCGCTCAAAGGGCTGGCAAAAGAGCTCAACATTCCGATTATTGCCCTCTCCCAGTTAAATCGTGGAGTAGAATCCAGACAGGGAAATGAGGGAAAACGCCCGCAACTGTCCGACCTGAGGGAATCCGGAGCAATTGAGCAGGATGCGGATATGGTATGCTTTATCCATCGGCCTGAATATTATAAAATCTATGAAGACAGCAACGGAGAATCCTTACTGGGGATGGCGGAAATTATCATTGCCAAACATCGTAACGGAGCGGTAGGTGATGTGCGGTTACGATTCAGAAGTGAATACGCCCGGTTCCAGAATATAGATGATGAACAGCCACCGGTGCCGGTTCCCGACGGACAACTTGTCGGTTCCCGAATGAACCAACGGAACTTCGTTTCCACCGGCACTTACCAGGATGCGCCACCTCCGTTCTCAAGCAATGACTTCCATCTGGAAGATATAGACAAACTTCCTTTTTGAAAAATCAGGAATCAAGACTAAAAAGCAAGAGAATGGAAAGTTCTGGTTCCTGATTCTTGATGGATGATTCCAAAAATGTTAATTTCCTGTTTGGTGATTCATTCTAAAGTCGTACTTTTGTGAAGTAAAATCATGAATGTATATCATTCATATCTAATAAGCAAAACAACGACTGATGAATTTTATTGAAGAGCTGAAATGGCGGGGTATGCTCCATGATGTCATGCCGGGAGCAGAAGAATATTTACAAAAAGGAATGTCATCCGGTTACCTGGGAATAGACCCTACTGCCGATTCCCTGCATATCGGACATCTGGTAGGCGTAATGATTCTGAAACACTTTCAACATGCCGGTCATAAACCGATTGCGTTGATTGGCGGGGCTACAGGTATGATCGGAGACCCTTCCGGGAAATCACTGGAAAGAAACCTGCTGGATGAAAAAACACTACGCCACAATCAGGATAGCATAAAGAAACAACTGGAAAAATTTCTGGACTTCAATTCCGGGGCTGAGAACGCTGCCGAACTGGTAAACAATTATGACTGGATGAAAGAATTTTCTTTTCTTGATTTTATCCGGGTAATCGGGAAACACATTACAGTCAATTATATGATGGCCAAAGATTCTGTTAAGCGTCGGCTTAGCGGAGAAGCTTCTGACGGGCTTTCTTTCACGGAATTTACTTATCAGTTAGTGCAAGGATGCGATTTTCTTCATTTATATGAGACAAAGAATTGTAAGCTACAGATGGGTGGATCGGACCAGTGGGGAAATATTACCACCGGAACCGAACTCATTCGCCGCAAAGCCGGAGGAGAAGCTTTCGGACTCACCTGCCCGCTGATTACAAAAGCCGATGGTACCAAATTCGGAAAAACAGAATCCGGAAATGTATGGTTGAGCAAAGAATATACCTCTCCTTATAAATTTTATCAATTCTGGTTAAATGTAAGTGATGAGGATGCAGAACGTTACATTAAGATTTTTACGTTCCTGTCAAGAGAAGAGATAGAATCTCTGATAACAGAACATAAACAGGCTCCTCATTTAAGGGTGTTACAAAAAAGACTGGCAAAAGAAATTACCGTAATGGTACATTCCGTAGAAGATTATAATGCTGCCGTAGAAGCTTCCGGAATTCTTTTCGGAAACGCCACATCGGATGCACTCAGAAAACTGGATGAAGACACCCTGTTATCTGTATTTGAAGGTGTACCTCAACATAAAATCAGCAAAGCAGATATTCAGCAAGGAATAAAGGCGGTGGATCTTTTAGTTGAAAAAGCGCCTGTATTTCCTTCGAAAAGCGAAATGAGAAAATTGACTCAAGGGGGAGGAGTTTCCCTGAATAAAGAAAAACTGAATGACTTTGAAGGAATAATTAATGCTTCTTATTTGCTGAATGACAAATACCTGCTGGCACAAAAGGGTAAAAAGAATTACTTCTTACTGATCGCTGAATAAAAAATTATAAAACCTATAAAGCCCTTTTTCTGAATATATTTTTCAAAAAGGGCTTTTTATAAAAATAATAGCCATGACAGACGTACGAATGGAAGAAAGTTGGAAAAGCCGCTTACAGGAAGAATTTCAGAAAGACTATTTTACGCGGTTAATTAACTTCGTAAAAGAAGAATACCGGACAAGAACCATTTATCCTCCCGGGAAAAAAATCTTTGCTGCTTTTGATGATACTCCTTTTGAGAATGTCAAAGTGGTGATCCTGGGACAAGACCCTTATCACGGACCGAATCAGACAAATGGATTATGCTTTTCCGTAAATCCGGGAGTTCCCTTCCCTCCTTCCCTGCAGAATATTTTCAAAGAACTGCATGATGAATTGGATATCCCGACTCCTCCTAACGGAGACCTTACCCGCTGGGCAGAGCAGGGAGTACTTCTTCTGAATGCAACATTAACAGTAAGAGCGCATGAAGCAGGATCGCACCAGCATAAAGGATGGGAAGAATTCACAGATGCGGCAATCAGGAAACTCGCAGAAGAAAGAGAAAATATCGTATTCATGCTCTGGGGATCTTACGCACAAAAAAAAGGAGCTTTTATAGATAAAAACAAACATCTTGTCCTGACATCCGCCCACCCTTCTCCCCTATCCGTATTCAGAGGTTTTTTCGGAAATAACCATTTTATTAAAGCCAATGAATATCTGAGTGCGCACGGAATTGAACCGATCCGGTGGTAATTCCGCTCTCCCGACCTTACCTGTTTCATATTTTTAACGTACGGAAATATAATAGCGAATTTTATTTTTATAAATTCTTTTTATATTTGTATTAGGCTTTTAAAGCTTAAAGGGATAAGTTTGTTTTTCAGGATCATACAACACTAAATATTACAAAAACAAAAACCTCGGTTTTTCATCCGGTAGAAAGAAATACATGAGGAGGAGTTGTTGTAACTGTTTTTGTGTATAGATATAAAAAGCCTGAATATTCTTTTCCGGCTTCAAACAACAATATACAGAGGAAAAAAATAGGAATAATCCGAATCTTCAAAAAAGAGTATATTAATTTATTTGACTATCAGCGACCCTAATAAAAATATGAAAGTAACCCAATCCTTATTCATCTTATTTGTTTTGTCAACCATGTTGGCATCAGCCCAAACAAATAACCTGGACTCCTTATTATCCGAAATAGACAAAGCCATAGCGATGCATGGTGAGTATACCCGGAAAAAAGAAAAAAATATTGAAGAACTGAAAAAGAGAGTTTCACAAATAACCAATAACCCGATTGATAAGTACAGCCTTAATATGCAGCTTTATAATGAATATAAAGCTTTTGTCTGTGATTCGGCAATTACCTATCTGAATAAGAACATAGCAATTGCCAGAAGCCTGGAAGATATGGACCGGGAATATGAAAGCATTATCCTATTATCTTATCTGATGGGTTCTACCGGAATGTATAAAGAAGGAGTTGACCTGTTAGGACAAATAGACCGCAGTAAAGTTCCGGAACATCTGCTTATCGGATATTACGACGCATATGACCATGTATACGGAGAGCTTTCTTTTTATACGCAGGATGAGCCCAGTTCACAGAATTATTTCAGAATAGCAGAAAAATACAAGGACTCTCTCCATATGGTATTGCCGGCAAATCATGAGTTACGTCTGATTATTGATGAAACAACACTAAGGGATAACGGAGAATATGAAGAAGCCCGCCGGATAAACAGCCTTCGCCTGAAGAATGTCCAGTTCGGAACTCCACGGTATGCCTTAATTACCTTTCACAGGGCCCTGTCGTACCAGCAGGAAGGAGATATTGAACAAGAAAAATATTACCTTGCTCTATCAGCATTATCCGATATAAAGACGGCAACGAAAGATCATGCCTCATTATGGATGCTGGCGCAGATACTTTATAATGAAGGGGACATTGAAAGAGCCTATGACTATATTCGCTTCTCATGGGAGGAGACTGTTTTCTACAATGCCCGGCTGAGAAGTTTACAGAGTGCCGGTATCCTGTCTCTTATCGACACGACATACCAGGCCCTTATTGAAAAGAAGAACGACCAGCTTGAAAGCTATCTGCTATTAAGCAGTATTCTTTTTGTCTTATTAGTAATAGCGCTGATATTTATTTACCGGCAGGTCAAAAAATTATCCATTGCCAGAAATAACCTTCAGAAAGCAAATACCAAATTGAAAGATCTGAATGGAGACCTGAAAGAAATGAATGAACAACTCACATCTACCAACGGAGCTCTTTCCGAATCGAACCAGATAAAAGAAGAATATATCGGCAGGTTTATTAAATTATGTTCTACCTATATTAATAAACTGGATACTTACCGACGCATGGTAAATAAAAAAATATCCAAAGGACAGGTGGCAGAGTTACAACGGATGACTTCTTCCGAAGACGCACTGGACAAGGAACTGGAGGAATTATATACAAACTTTGATACGGCATTTCTACATCTTTTCCCAGACTTTGTCAATCAGTTTAACGCACTTCTGCAAAAAGAAGATGCAATTACGTTGAAAAAAGGAGAATTATTAAATACCGAACTGAGAATATTTGCACTTATCCGCCTTGGAATAGATGCTAGTTCACAAATTGCAGAATTCCTGCGTTATTCTGTAAATACAATATACAATTAATTACCGGGCAAAAGTAAAGAATAAAGCCTGCGTTTCAAGAGAAGATTTTGAAAATATTGTAAAAGAAATTCATTGATCTGAATATAGAAATTATGATCGCCAAACCCCACTCTTCCCTTCAGGGAAGGGAAGTACCCTTTTCTATGAAAAGGGGGAAGGGTTAACCCACGGTTGATATACCTTTTAGACGAAATAAATCAGATTGTTATCAAGAAACCCCACCCCTTTGGCGAAGCCAAAGGTACTCCCCTCGTACGTTTGCATGAGA